>NZ_JBEZUT010000030.1:0-42825 GCF_040636595.1 Kitasatospora sp. NPDC036755 | reverse complement strand
AGGACGCACCAGGGGCGCGGGCCGATCGGTCCGCGCCCCTGCGGCACGCTGTCGGCGCCCTGCCCTACCCTGCCCCCATGGTGACGTTCGACGAGCCGGGGCATCCGCCGGCGGCGGCGCGAAGGGGTTGCGCTCGCCGGTGTCGTCGCCGCTGCTCATGGGTTCGGCCATTCCTTCTCGGTCGGGGCTCGTGCGGAGGGGCTCGCGTCGGAGCGGTCTCCCGCGTCCCCCATGATCCCGCAGCCGTCCGTCGGGCCACCGGCGGCCCGTGCCGCGGGGCCGGACGGGTGGGCCGGCGGGCCGGTGCGGGCCGGGGCAACCGCGGTGCGGCGGGCCGGAGGAGATCCCCGTCTCAACTACGCGCGTAGCGCCGCCGGGAGGGTGCGGAGGCCCTCCGACCAGCCGTTATCGTGGTGACGGTCAGCAGCCCACAGAGGTTCCCCGGGGTCCGCGTCGCGGCGGGTTTTCCCGGAGTTCCCCCTCGCTCGACCTGCCGTTCGTAGTGGCCCCACCGCCGGTGGACGTACCAGCGGACGGCGCCCGACCTACGGAGAAACGCGCAGTGGCCGCCGCCCCCGCCCAGCACTTCCCGCCCCGTACGCCCGGACCGGCCCGCCTGGTGGTGCTGGTCTCCGGCTCCGGCACCAACCTGCAGGCGCTGATCGACGCCGCGGCCGATCCGGCGTACGGCGCCGAGATCCTCGCCGTCGGCGCGGACCGGGACGGGATCGTCGGCCTGGAGCGCGCCCAGAAGGCGGGCCTGCCGACCTTCGTGCACCGGGTGAAGGACCACCCGGACCGGGCGGCCTGGGACGGTGCGCTGACCGCCTCCGTCGCCGAGTACCAGCCGGACCTGGTGGTCACGGCCGGTTTCATGAAGATCCTCGGCCCCGAGTTCATCGCCTCCTTCGCCGGGCGGATCGTCAACACCCACCCCGCGCTGCTGCCCTCCTTCCCCGGCGCCCACGGCGTCACCGACGCGCTCGCGTACGGGGTGAAGGTCACCGGCTGCACCGTCCACCTGGTCGACTCCGGCGTGGACACCGGGCCGATCATCGCGCAGGGCGTCGTCGAGGTCGTCGACGCCGACCACGCCGATGGCGGCGACGCGCTCCACGAGCGCATCAAGACTGTCGAGCGCAAGCTGCTCGTCGACGTCGTGGGCCGGCTGGCCCGCGAAGGTCACCGCATCGAGGACCGAAAGGTATGGATTCCGGCATGAGTGCCAGCTCCACCACCACGCCCGTTTCGGAGAACGTTCGTCCGATCCGTCGCGCGCTGATCAGCGTGTACGACAAGACCGGTCTGGAGGAGCTGGCCCAGGGCCTGCACGCCGCCGGGGTCGCCATCGTCTCCACCGGCTCCACCGCCGGCCGGATCGCCGCCGCCGGCGTCCCGGTGACCGAGGTCTCCGAGCTGACCGGCTTCCCGGAGTGCCTGGACGGGCGCGTGAAGACGCTGCACCCCCGCGTGCACGCCGGCGTGCTGGCCGACCTGCGGCTGGAGTCGCACCGCGCGCAGCTGGCCGAGCTGGGCGTCGAGCCCTTCGACCTGGTCGTGGTGAACCTCTACCCGTTCAAGGCCACCGTCGCCTCCGGCGCCACCCCGGACGAGTGCGTCGAGCAGATCGACATCGGCGGCCCGAGCATGGTCCGCGCCGCCGCCAAGAACCACCCCTCGGTGGCCGTGGTGGTCGACCCGGCCCGCTACGCCGACGTGCTGAAGGCGGCTCAGGAGGGCGGCTTCGACCTGGCCACCCGCAAGCGTCTGGCCGGTGCCGCGTTCGCCCACACCGCCGCCTACGACGTGGCCGTCGCCTCCTGGTTCGAGGACGGCTACGCGCCCAGCGACACCGCGGGCTTCCCCGAGTTCCTCGGCTCGACCTGGGAGCGGCAGAACGTGCTGCGCTACGGCGAGAACCCGCACCAGGGCGCCGCGCTGTACAGCGACGGCACCGGCGGCCTGGCCGGAGCGCAGCAGCTGCACGGCAAGGAGATGTCGTACAACAACTACGTCGACACCGACGCCGCCCGCCGCGCCGCCTACGACCACGCCGAGCCGGCCGTCGCGATCATCAAGCACGCCAACCCGTGCGGCATCGCGACCGGCGCCGACGTCGCCGAGGCGCACCGCAAGGCGCACGAGTGCGACCCGGTCTCCGCGTACGGCGGCGTGATCGCCGTCAACCGCCCGGTCACCGTGGCGCTGGCCGAGCAGATCGCCCCGATCTTCACCGAGGTCGTCGTGGCCCCCGGCTACGAGGAGGGCGCCCTGGAGGTGCTCACCCGCAAGAAGAACCTGCGGGTGCTGCTCGCCCCCGAGGCCCCGGCCAACCGCCGGGAGGTGCGCCCGATCTCCGGCGGCGTGCTGCTCCAGGACGCCGACCGGGTGCACGCCGAGGGCGACGACCCGGCGAACTGGACCCTCGCCACCGGTGAGGCGCTGACCGCCGACGAGCTGGCCGAGCTGGCCTTCGCCTGGCGGGCCTGCCGGGCCGTCAAGTCCAACGCGATCCTGCTGGCGAAGGGCGGCGCCTCGGTCGGCGTCGGCATGGGCCAGGTCAACCGGGTGGACTCCTGCAAGCTCGCGGTCGAGCGGGCCGGCGAGCGCGCCAAGGGCGCCTACGCGGCCTCGGACGCCTTCTTCCCGTTCGCGGACGGCCCGGCGATCCTGATCGCGGCCGGTGTCCGGGCGATCGTCCAGCCCGGTGGTTCGATCCGTGACGAGGAGGTCGTCGCGGCGGCCGCCGAGGCCGGCGTGACCATGTACTTCACCGGCGCGCGGCACTTCTTCCACTGATGACGTGACCGAACGGCAGAGCGGCCCGGCCCCCTCCGAGGAGGGAGCCGGGCCGCTCTGCCGTCGGTTCGCCGACCGGTCAGTACTTCGGCCGGTTGAACCAGTTGACGCCGTCCTGGATGCACATGGCGGTGATCCAGATGATGCTGATCGCCACCCACAGCAGGGCGACGACGAGGTTCGCCGCCTGGCCCTCCTTGGCGGTGAACGAGCCGAGCAGACCGAGCAGGCCGAGCAGGCCGCCGATCGAGCCGTAGACGATGGTGGTGACCCGGACGCCGTTGCCGCCCTTGCCGAACTTGACGCCGAGGGTAATGGACAGCGCGGCGGCCAGCGCGAACACGACGCCGAGGACGGCCGCGACGCCGGCGGCGGCGTTGCCGATCGCGGCGATCATGTCGTCGTTGCTCGTGCTCTCCTGGTTGACGACGCCCTTGGCGGCCACGGCCCCGAGCAGGCAGAGCAGCGCCATCAGGACCTGGGTGCCGCCGACGATGAACAGCAGCACCCGAGCGGTCGTCACCAGACCCGGCATGGACGGCTGCGGGGCCATCGGGGCGTATCCGTAGGCCGGGGCGGCCTGCGGGTAGCCGTACGCGGCGGCCTGCGGCGGCGGGGGCGGGGCCTGCTGGGGGTAGCCGTAGCCCGGGGCGGCCGGCGGCTGGCCGTAGGGGTTGTTCGGGTCGGGCGGGTAACTCATGGATGCCTCCGGGCAGTTACGGGGACGCGGGGACGGGACGATGACGGCCCGGTGCCGGGCGGTGGGTCGGGCCACCGTCCGGAGGGGGGACGTCAGCGGAGCGGGGTGACAGCCCGGCGGCGGTGACGGGCGCCGCGGATCGACGGAGCGGTGAGCGTCAGAGGTGCGAGGCGGCGGACCGGAACGGCGCGGGCGGGACGGTGCCCCCGCGATCGGACTGCTCGCTCTGCTGTGGTCGGCTCACTGGCTCTTTCCCCCGGTTACGCCCCGCCGCGGGGTCCGTCGGCCCGTCACCGGGCCGGTGTTGCGGCGGGAATGCGCACTTATCGTCATCCGGACGACGGGGCGCTGTCCAGCCGGTTCCGCGCGCCGCGCCAAGACTGTGGCGCAACCGCAACGTGCGGCGGACCTTCGTACCCGTCCGTTCACCCGCCCGTCCACCTGTCCGGCCCACGCCAGGACCCTGTCGGCCACCCCGCCCGGCCCTCCGCCGGGGCCCCGGTCCGGACCCCTGCCGGGGCCCCCGTCCGGTGCCCGTCGGGCCGCCCCGGAACCGCCGCCGCAGCGGTCGGCCGCCCTCGGTACGGAGACCCCCGGGGATCCGGGAGAATGGGGTCATGACTGCCCAGATTCTCGATGGCAAGGCCACCGCCGCCGCGATCAAGTCCGAACTCGCCGCCCGCGTGGCGGCCCTCAAGGCGAAGGGCGTCACGCCCGGCCTCGGCACCGTCCTGGTCGGCGACGACCCGGGCAGCCGCTGGTACGTGAACGGCAAGCACAAGGACTGCGCCGAGGTCGGCATCGCCTCGATCCAGCGCGAGCTGCCCGCCACCGCCACCCAGGAGGACGTCGAGAACGTCGTCCGCGAGCTCAACGCCGACCCGTCCTGCACCGGCTACATCGTCCAGCTGCCGCTGCCCAAGGGCCTGGACCAGAACCCGGTCCTGGAGCTGATGGACCCGGACAAGGACGCCGACGGCCTGCACCCGACCTCGCTCGGCCGGCTCGCCCTGGGCATCGAGGGCCCGCTGCCGTGCACCCCGCTCGGCATCGTCGAGCTGCTGCGCCGCCACGACGTCGAGATCGACGGCGCCGAGGTGGTCGTGGTCGGCCGTGGCATCACCGTCGGCCGGTCGATCGGCCTGCTGCTGACCCGCCGCAGCGAGAACGCCACCGTCACCCTGTGCCACACCGGCACCCGGGACCTCGGCGCCCACCTGCGCAAGGCCGACATCATCGTGGCCGCCGCCGGCGTGCCGCACCTGGTCAAGCCGGAGGACGTCAAGCCGGGCGCGGCGGTGCTGGACGTGGGCGTCAGCCGCAGCGAGGGCAAGATCGTCGGCGACGTCCACCCGGGCGTGGCCGAGGTGGCCGGCTGGATCTCCCCGAACCCCGGCGGCGTGGGCCCGATGACCCGCGCGATGCTGCTCAACAACATCGTCGAGGCGGCCGAGCGCCGCGCCGGCATCTGACACCCCAGGGACGGCGAGCATGACTGAACCGCGACCGGCGGAGTCCCGCCGAAGGCCGGTCAAGACCACCGGCACCCTGCCGCCCGAGGGCTCGGCCGCCGCCCTCGGACGCGATCACACCCTGCCGGTGCGGCAGTGGCCGATCACGCTGGTCCTGCTGGTCGTCGGTGCCGGCCTCGCGGTCACCTGGTTCGCCGACTTCAAGGACGGCTTCAAGTACGGGCTGCTGATCCTCGGCGCCGGCGTGCTGCTCGGCGCGGTGCTGCGGATGGTGCTGCCCGAGGTCGGGATGCTCGCGGTGCGCAGCCGCTTCACCGACGTGATCGTGCTGAGCTTCCTGGGCCTGTCGATCGTGCTGCTGACCCTGGTGGCGCAGCCGAACCCGTGGCTGCAGATCCCGCTGCTCGACAACATCGGCCAGCTGATGGGCCGGCCGAGGCACTGATTCCGCGCGGGGCCGTGACGGCCCCCGCCCGGCCCGTGGAAACCCAGGGCCCGGGCGGGGGCCGCCTTTCTTTTGTGACGCATCAGCCATGCCGGGACACCCGGCGTACGCTTCCCTTTGCGATAACCTGACGCCGGTCTCTCGATATCGAGAGATCATCCTGGCTCCAGTGCCGGTGTGCCTGGGGCGCCTGGCGATTTGCTGGAGAAGGTAGAAATGACCCGCACCCCCGTCAACGTCACCATCACCGGCGCGGCCGGCCAGATCGGCTACGCGCTGCTCTTCCGCATCGCCTCGGGCCACCTGCTCGGCGCCGACGTGCCGGTGAACCTGCGCCTCCTGGAGATCCCGCAGGGCCTCAAGGCCGCCGAGGGCACCGCCATGGAGCTCGTCGACTGCGCCTTCCCGCTGCTGCGCGACATCACGATCACCGACAAGCCGGCCGAGGCCTTCGACGGCGCCAACGTCGCGCTGCTGGTCGGTGCCCGTCCGCGCACCGCGGGCATGGAGCGCGGTGACCTGCTGCAGGCCAACGGCGGCATCTTCGGCCCGCAGGGCAAGGCCATCAACGACCACGCCGCGGACGACATCAAGGTCCTGGTCGTCGGCAACCCGGCCAACACCAACGCCCTGATCGCCCAGCGCAACGCCCCGGACGTCCCGGCCGAGCGCTTCACCGCGATGACCCGCCTGGACCACAACCGCGCCCTCGGCCAGCTGTCCGCCAAGACCGGCGCCCAGGTCTCCGACATCAAGCGCGTCACCATCTGGGGCAACCACTCCGCGACCCAGTACCCGGACGTCTTCCAGGCCGAGATCGCCGGCAAGCCGGCCTTCGAGGCCGTCGGCAGCGACCTGGCCTGGCTGGAGAACGACTTCATCCCGACCGTCGCCAAGCGCGGTGCCGCCATCATCGACGCCCGCGGCGCCTCCTCGGCCGCCTCGGCCGCCAACGCCGCCATCGACCACGTGTACACCTGGGTCAACGGCACCGCCGAGGGCGACTGGACCTCCATGGGTGTCGTCTCGGACGGCTCGTACGGCGTTCCGCAGGGCCTGATCTCCTCCTTCCCCGTCACCACCAAGGACGGCAAGTTCGAGATCGTCCAGGGCCTGGAGATCTCCGACTTCTCGCGCGCCCGCATCGACGCCTCGGTCAAGGAGCTGACCGAGGAGCGCGACGCGGTCCAGGAGCTGGGCCTCATCTGAGCCCCGCCCCGCACGGCTCGGCCGGCGGCCCGCCGCTTCCTCCCCGGAAGCGGCGGGCCGCCGTCGTGTCCGGGGAGGAGCCCCGGTCGTTCCCGGCCCCGCCCCGCCGCCGTGTCCGGCCCCGGGAACCGCCGTCGTGTCCGGCCCCGGCCGGTACCGGCCGTCCTACACTGGCCCGCTGTGAACGAAACACTCGGGGACGCCGCGCTCGTCCTCGTCTTCATCCTGCTGGGCGGGTTGTTCAATGTCGCCGAGATCTCGCTGATCTCGCTGCGCGAGGGCCAGATCCGGACGCTGGAGGGGCGCGGCACCCGGCGCGCGGCCCGCGCTGCGCACCTGGCCGCCGACCCCAACCGCTTCCTGGCCGCCGTCCAGGTCGGGGTGACCTGCATGGGCTTCCTGTCCGCCGCCTTCGGCGCGGACACCCTGGCCGGAAAGGTCGCCCCGCTGTTCGTCCGGGCCGGGCTGTCCGAGGGCGTGGCCGGCGCGGTGGCCCTGGTGGGCCTCACCCTGGTGATCAGCTACGCCTCGCTGGTGCTGGGCGAGCTGACCCCCAAGCGGATCGGCCTGCAGCGCGCCGAGTCCATCGCGGTCGTCGCCGCCCCGGTGGTGGACGTGATGTCGGTGGTGCTGCGCCCGGTGATCTGGCTGCTCGGCCACTCCACCAACCTGATGGTCAGACTGCTCGGCGGCGACCCGACGGCGGGCCGCGGCTCGATGAGCTCCGAGGAACTCCGCGGCCTGGTCGCCGCCAACACCGAACTCGGAAGCGACGAAAGGGCGTTGATCGCCGACGTGTTCTCCGCCGGGGAGCGCCAGCTGCGCGAGGTGATGGTCCCGCGCACCGAGGTGACCTTCCTGGACGCCGAGCGCCCGCTGGCCGCCGTCCGGCACCAGGCGGACACCTCGCCGCACTCGCGCTACCCGGTGGTCGAGGGCAGCGCCGACGCGGTGGTCGGCTTCGTCCACGTCCGCGACCTCTACGGCGCGCGCGGCGAGCAGGCCGCCAAGGTCCGCGACCTGGCCCGCCCGGTCAAGCTGCTGCCCGGCACCAAGCGGGTGCTGGAGGCGATGGGCGAGATGCGCCGGGAGGGCCACCACCTGGCCATCGTGGTGGACGAGTACGGCGGCACGGCCGGGATCGTCACCCTGGAGGACCTGGTCGAGGAGGTGATCGGCGAGATCCGGGACGAGTACGACCGCCCGGAGTCCGCCCCCACCCGCCGACTGGCCGGCGGCGGCGTGGAGCTGGACGGCCTGCTCAACCTCGGCGACTTCGCCGAGGAGACCGGCGTCACCCTGCCCGAGGGCCCGTACGAGACGGTGGCGGGCTGTCTGGTGGCCGCGCTCGGCCGGCTGCCCCGGGACGGCGACCAGGTGCGGGTCCCGGTCGAGGGCGGCGGCGGGGTGCTGCTGACGGTGGCCAAGGTCGAGGGCCGGCGGATCGCCCGGGTGGGGGTGAGTGCGGTCACACTGGTCGACCCCGCGGGGGCGGAGGTTTCCTGAGCGAGTGGTGGAACTGGAAGAATGGCCCGCATGGTCAACGCAGCGGTCACTGGTCCGGTCAAGGACCGTCCCCGGGTGCTCTCCGGCATCCAGCCCACTTCCGGCTCGTTCCACCTCGGCAACTACCTGGGTGCGGTGCGCCAGTGGGTCGACCTCCAGGAGGCCAACGACGCCTTCTACATGGTCGTCGACCTGCACGCGATCACGGTGCCGCAGGACCCGGCGACGCTGCGCGAGAACACCCGGGTGTCCGCCGCCCAGCTGCTCGGCGCCGGCCTGGACCCGGACGACTGCACGCTGTTCGTCCAGTCGCACGTGCCCGAGCACGCGCAGCTCGCCTGGGTGATGAACTGCCTCACCGGTTTCGGCGAGGCCTCCCGGATGACCCAGTTCAAGGACAAGTCCTCCCGGTACGGCGCCGAGGGCACCACCGTCGGCCTGTTCACCTACCCGATCCTGCAGATCGCGGACATCCTGCTCTACCAGGCGGACGCCGTCCCGGTCGGCGAGGACCAGCGCCAGCACGTGGAGATCACCCGCGACATCGCCGAGCGCTTCAACACCCGCTACAGCCCGACCTTCACCGTCCCGAAGCCGTACATCCTCAAGGAGACGGCGAAGATCCAGGACCTCCAGGACCCGGGCGTGAAGATGAGCAAGTCGGCCTCCTCGCCCAAGGGCCTGGTGAGCCTGCTGGACGAGCCGAAGGCCAGCGCCAAGAAGTTCAAGAGCGCCGTCACCGACACCGGCACCGTCGTCTCCTACGACGAGCAGGAGAAGGCCGGCGTCTCCAACCTGCTGCGCATCCACTCCGCGCTCAGCGGTCAGACGATCGACCAGCTGGTCGCGCACTTCGAGGGCAGGATGTACGGCGCCCTGAAGACCGAGCTGGCCGAGCTGTTCACCGAGTGGGTGACGCCGTTCCAGGAGCGCACCCGCAGCTTCCTGGACGACCCGGCCGAGCTGGACCGGGTGCTGGCGATCGGCGCCGACAAGGCCCGTGAGGTGGCGTCGGTGACGCTGGAGACGGTGTACGACCGGATCGGCTTCCTCCCGGCCGCCAAGCGGTGACTCCGCTCACGCGCCTGCCCGGTGGTGGCGACCTCCCCGAGGTCGTCACCATCGGCGTGTCCGTGAGCGTCCCGGACCCGTACGGCACGGCGGTCCAGGACGCCCGGGCAGGGCACGGCGATCCGCTGGCCCGGTCGATACCGACGCACGTCACCCTGCTGCCCCCGACCGAGGTCCCCGCCGAACTGCTGCCGAAGATCGAGGAGCACCTGGCGGCGGTGGCGGCCGCGCACCGGCCGTTCCGGATGCTGCTGCACGGCAGCGGGACCTTCCGCCCGGTCTCCCCGGTGGTGTACGTCCGGGTCGAGGAGGGCGCGCAGGAGTGCCGGCTGCTGGAGGCGGACGTCCGCTCCGGCCCGCTGGCCCGCGAGCTGGCCTTCCCGTACCACCCGCACGTGACGGTCGCCCACGGCCTGCCCGACGACGTGCTGGACCAGGCGTACGAGCAGGCGCGCGACTTCCGGGCGGACTTCACGGTGCCGGGGTTCGGCCTGTCCCGCTTCGACACGGACGAGGTCTGGCGGCCCTGGCGGAGCTACCCGTTCGGGTGAACCGGGGCACGGTCCGGGGCACGGACCGCAGGACGGTCCGGGGAGTGGTCTAGCCTCCCCGGCCGCCGAGTTCGAGCATCCGGTCGACCACCCGGCGGGCCGCGCCGCCGTCGTCCAGCCCGCAGTGCTCGGCCCGGAAGCGCCGGTAGCGCTCGGCGTAGCCGGGCGGCAGTCCGCCGTCGCCGTCGGCGAGTTCGCGCAGCGCGCCGAGCAGTTCGGCCGAGGTCGGCACCAGCGGGCCGGGGGCGTCCGACTCGAAGTCGAAGGTGAAGCCGCGCAGGGTGTCGCGGTAGTGCTCCAGGTCGTAGGTGAAGAAGTACATCGGGCGGCCGGTGATGGCGAAGTCGAACATGATCGACGAGTAGTCGGTCACCAGCACGTCCGCGACCAGCAGCAGCTCCTGCGGGTCGGGATAGTCCCCGCAGTCGTACAGGAAGCCGTCGCCGGCGCCGGGCAGCGGCTCGCGCACGTGCGCGTGCGGCCGGACCAGCAGCACGTGGTCCGGGCCGAGCAGGCGCCGGGCGTGGTCGAGGTCCAGTCGCAGGTCGAGCCGGAACCCGTCGCCGTCGCCGCGCTGCCGGTCCTCGCGCCAGGTCGGCGCGTACAGCACGATGCGCCGGCCCTCGGGGACGCCGAGCCGGCGGCGCACCGACGCGGCGGTCCGCCGGTCCGGGCGGGCGAGCACGTCGTTGCGCGGGTATCCGGACTCCAGCAGCTCGCCGCCGTAGCGGAAGGCGCGCCGCAGGATCGGGGTGGCGAACGGGCTGGGGGAGAGCAGCAGGCTCCACTGCGGGGTCTCCCGGTCGAGCGCCCGCAGGTAGCCGCGGTCGGCGAGCCAGGGGCTCTCGACGTCGTGGGCGATGCGTTTCAGCGGGGAGCCGTGCCAGGTCTGCACGACGACCTGGCCGGCGCGGCGCTCCAGGAAGTCCGGGAAGTGGGTGTTGCCGACCAGGTACCGGCAGGTGGCCAGCGCGCGGTACCACTCCGGGCTCCAGCTGCGCACCGGGACGACCCCGGCCGGCAGCTCGGCCTGGGCGTCGTCGACCACCCACAGATGCTCCAACCGGGCCTGCCGGCGGGCGAGTTCGGCGTGCACCGCGCGCGGTGAGTCGGCGTAGCCGCGGCCGCCGAACACGTCGTACAGCACCGCCTCGCGCAGCGGCGCGCGGCGGGCGGCCGGGTAGCGCTCGGTGCGCAGCCGGTGCTGGGTCCAGGCGCTGCGCTCGGCGGCGCCGAGCACCGGGGTGGAGTCCACCACCAGGGTGTCGTGCCACCGGCGTTGCAGCAGGATCCGCTTGCCGCCGGCGGTGGCGGCGGCGGGTACGGCGGACAGCGCGGTGGGGGCGGCGAGCAGCGGGCGGCCCTCCCCGGGGCGGCCGACCGGCTCCAGCACTGCCGCCCAGACGCCCTTGCGCAGCGGCAGCGCGACGCCGTCCGAGCCGGTCCGGGTGGCGGGCACCCGGACCCGGAAGCGGCCGTCCGGGCCGGTGCCGACCGGGCTGCGGACCTCGTGCGCGGAGTCGGAGTGCCGCAGCACCAGCTCCAGCCGGTCGGCGGCCGGGTCCGGGCAGTGGCCGGCCAGTTCGAAGCCGCCGTCCCGGACGGCGATCCGGTCGACCAGGCCGGCCGCGGGCTGGACGCAGAGCTGGAGCCGGCCGTCGGCGAGGTGCTTGAGGTAGAGCACCCGGTCCGGGGCGCCGGGCAGCGGGTGCTGACCGGCTACCGGGCCGTCGCGCTCGTCGAGGCAGAGCGGCTCGGTGCCGCCGTCGGGGTGCAGCAGTTCGGCGTCCCAGTGCTCCAGCCCGCCGCGGCCCCGCCCGTCGGCGGTGAACGGCCGGTACGGCACCCGGACGGCGAAGGTATTGCCGGTGCGGGCGAGCGGCTGTTCGACCACCGCGTCGCTCTCCCGGTGGCGCAGCCGCAGCACGGTGCCGGAGGGGCAGGTGTCGGCGACGCCGCCCAGTTCCAGGCCGTCGGGGGCGGGGGCGGCGCGGTCGATGAGGACGGCCGGGCGCTCCAGCCGCAGGTGCAGCCGGTCGTCGGCGAAGAACGGCTGGAGCCGGACGTCCCGGTCGACCCAGTGGGCGGGCGGGTACTCGCCGGAACCGCACCAGTGCGGGGCGAGGGCGCCGTACCGGCGGCGCACCCGGGTGGGGCTGGGGCGGGTGAAGAGCGTGGCCTCGATCCGCCAGTCGCCGAGCAGCCAGTGGCCGTCGCGGCGCAGCCGGCCGGGCACCATCAGCGCGGTGAAGCCGGACCAGTCGTGGTTGTGCGCGGGCTGGGCGCTGTCGTCGGTGACCTCGGGCATCCGGCGGGGGCGGGAGCGCAGGTGAACCGGGGGCTGGGCCGGATCCTGGTGGCGCAGGGTCAGCCAGGTCCAGGCGGAGCCGGGCCGGGCGGTGTCCTGGCCGGCCGGTCGGGCGAAGCCGGTGAGCTCCAGGCCGCGGCCGTGCCAGCGGGCGCGCAGCAGGCCGAAGACGACGTCCTCGTCGGCGGCGGGGCGCTCGCCGGTCACCCGGGGAGCGGCGTGCGGCAGGACCAGCCGCGTGAGCACAGGCATGGCAGTGGGAGCCCTTCGGAAGGGAAGTCAACATCCCATCCAGAAATGGCTCCGGGGTCAATTGCACGACTTTTCGAATGCTCCCTGGAATGCGTTTCCGGGAACTCCGGTTCGAATGCGGATCCGGTGTTCCAGGATTTCCGGGTCCGCGCGTTCCGGTGCGTTCCGGTGCTTTCCCGCGCGTTCCCGGAAAAGCGTGGGCGCCCGGCACCACCACCGGTGCCGGGCGCCCGCGGATCCGTGCGCGGAGGCTATTCCTTGCGGAGCATCGCGTCGACGACGCGGGCGGCGGCCTTGCCGTCGTCCAGGTCGCAGTACGCCTCGCGGAACGCGGTGGCCCGGTCCGCGTACTCCGCGGCGACCTCGTCCATCCGGCCGAGCACGGAGACGAGCTCCTCGGAGGTGGTCGGCATCGGGCCGGGCGCCTCGGCCTCGAAGTTCAGGCTGAAGCCGCGCAGGTTGTCCCGGTAGTGCTCCAGGTCGTGGGCGAAGAACACGATCGGCTTGCCGGTCGACGCGAAGTCGAACACGCTCGCCGAGTAGTCGGTCACCAGCACGTCGGCGATCAGCAGCAGCTCCGCCATGTCGGGGTAGCTGCCGACGTCCCAGATGTAGCCGTTGCCGGCGCCGGGGATCTGGCCGCACATCAGGTGGTGCCGGCGCACCAGCAGCACCTGGTCGTCGCCGAGCGCCGCCTTGGCCGCCGCCAGGTCGATCCGCAGGTCGATCTGGTAGCCGCCCTGCGGCCGGCGCCGGTCCTCGCGCCAGGTCGGCGCGTAGAGCACGACCTTCTTGCCCTCGGGCAGGCCGAGCCGCTCCCGGACCTGCTCGGCGGTCTTCTCCCGGTCGGTCGCGAACAGCAGGTCGTTCCGGGGGGAGCCGCTCTCCAGGATCTCGCCCTTGAAGTCGAAGGCGCGCCGCAGCACCGGGGCCGACCAGCGGTTGCCGGCCACCAGCAGGCTCCAGTTCGGGACCTCGCGGGCCAGGCTCTTCAGGTACTTGGAGTCGGTGAACCAGACCTTCTCGAAGTCGAAGCCGATCTGCTTCAGCGGGGTGCCGTGCCAGGTCTGGACGACCACCTGGTCGGGGCGGCGGACGAAGAACTCGGGCAGGTGGGTGCTGGCCACGACGTACTTGGCGGTGGCCAGCGCCTCGTACCACTCCGGGCTGCGGTAGCGGAGCGCGGTCGCGCTCTGCGGCAGCTCGGCCTGCATGTCGTCGTTGCCCCACAGGTGCTCGACCGGCAGGCCGCGGCGGACCAGTTCCTCGTGGACCGCCCGGGGCGAGCCGGAGTACGTGCCGTACTTCCCGGTGTGGTACACCACCGTGTCGCGCACCGGCAGCCGGCGGGCGGCCGGGTAGTCCACGTTCTGCAGCCGGCGCTGGCGGAACCCGGCCCGCTCCTCGGGCAGCAGCACCGAGTCCGACTCCAGCGACAGGCCGTCGTGGTTGCGGCGCTCCAGCAGTATCCGCTTGCCACGGGACTCCACCACGACCGGCAGGACGTCGAAGCAGTCCGGGGTGACGAGGGCGGAGGCGTCCGGCAGTTCGGGCACCGGCACCCCGACCGGCCGGAAGACGACGTGCCAGGTGCCCCGGGAGAGCGGCACCCGGCCGGCGAAGGAGGCCGTCGGCACGGCGGGCAGCGCGGTGCGGAACCGGCCGTCCGAGATCTCCACCGGGTAGGCGTGCTCCTCCTCGCGCCACTTGTGGCGGACCACCAGCTCCCAGCGGTGCGCGCCGGGCAGCGGGAACGAGCCGCTCAGCAGGAAGCCGTCGGCGCCGCGCGAGGCCACCTCGTCCACCAGCGGCTGGAGCACCTGGTCGGTGAACTGGAGGTGCCCGTCGGGGGAGGGCTTGGAGTAGAGCGCCCGGCGCTCGGCGACCGGGGCCTGCGGGTTCAGCGCCAGGTGCAGCCGCTCGGGCGCGTTGCGGTCGTCCCAGGCCAGCGGGACGGTGCTGCCGTCGGCCAGCAGGAGGGCGGTGTCCCAGTGGTCGCGGCTGCGCTCGGCGGCCACCGGGTCCAGCTCGGCCCAGGCCTCGCGGACGGCGGTCAGCTCGGCGACCGGGAGGGCCGAGGTGAACGGCTGGAGCGTGCCGACCGGGGTGCCCAGTTCCAGCGGGAAGGTCACCTGGCGGTCCGACTCGGTGTGGGTGAGCCGCAGCCGCGCCCCGGCGAAGTTCGGGCCGGAGCGGGCCGCGCCCGAGACCTCCAGCCGGTCGCCCCGCGCGGCCAGGCCGGTCACCCGGGCCTTGACCGTCTCCACCCGGAGGTAGACGAAGTTGTCCCGGATCCACGGCACGATCCGGACGTCCGGCTCGACCCAGTGCGACGGGAGGAACTGGGCGCTGTCGCTCCACCCGGCCGAGATCCGGCCCTTGTAGACCCCGCCCTTGCCCGCGCCGGCCACCAGGACGCGCCAGTTGCCGTCCTTCCACTGGCCGCGGTGCCTGAGCTTCTTCGGGTCGATGGCCACGGTGAAGCCGGACCAGTCGCAGCTGTACAGGTCGTGCTGGCAGCTGGCGGTGGCCTCGGGGCTGTACGTCGTCTTCATCGGCACCGCGATGACCCGGCGGCCCTTGGCCTCGCGCAGCACCAGGGTGCGGACCATGTCGTGCTTGCCGGCCGCGCCCAGCTGCTCCGGGTACGCGTGCCCGGTCATCCGGAGCTTGCCGTCCTGCCAGACGCTGTCGTACAGCCGGCTGCGGATGACCAGGGAGTTGTCCAGCTTGAGGACCCCGGCCGGCACGCTCTTGCGCCCGCCGCGCAGGAACGGGTAGTCGGCGTACGGGCGCAGCAGGCCGCGGGCCTGGACGCCGCCGCCGCTCTCGCGCTCGTAGGTGATCTGCTCGACCAGCTCGTCCATCCGGCCGGACAGGGTCAGGTGGTACTTCAGACGCAGCGGCGCGCGCCCCTTGCCGACCTGCTCGGCGCCGATCGCCCGGAGCAGCCGGCCGACGTGCTGGAGGTAGGCGTCCCGGTACTCCTTGTCCCCCTCGACGAGGGAGGAGAAGAACATCGGGATCTCCTCGACGAGGGTGTTCTCGTCGTAGGAGCGCAGGTACTCGGCGAAGCGGGGCTCGGTCTGCTTCATCAGCCAGGCGCGCACCAGCTCGACCGAGGAGACCCGGTCGATCAGGCCCTTGGGGTTGGTGCGCATCTGGGTGATCGACATCTCGCCGACCTCGCGCTCGCGCCAGTGGTAGATCGGCTCGGAGAGCACGTCGACGCTCTTGGCCAGGTAGTGGTGCGGGACGCTGACCGGCGCGTCCTCGTACAGGATGCCCTCGGGGTAGAGCAGGCCGGCCGCGTCGAAGAACGAGCGGCGGTACACCTTGTTCCACGCGGTGCGGTCGGTGACCAGCGCCGGGATCTCGGTGATGTGGGTCTTGAGCCTGGTCTCCTTGAACGGCTTCAGGTGGCCGCCGGACTGGTAGTAGCCCACGGCGCGGAAGCGCAGCACGTTGCCGGTGCAGAAGTCCGAGCCGGTCTCGTCCAGCGTGTTGATCATCAGCTCGTACGCACTCGGCGGCATCGAGTCGTCGCTGTCCACGAAGCACAGGAACTCGGAGTCCGGGTCGATGTGCCGGATGCCGGTGTTGCGGGCCGCGCCGAGGCCCTTGTTCACCTGCCGGACCAGCCGGAACCGGGAGTCCTCGGCCGCGTACGCCTCGGCGAGCGCCGCGCTTCCGTCCTTCGAACCGTCGTCGACCATGACGCACTCGAAGTCCGTGAAGGTCTGGGCGGCGATCGAGTCGAGGCATTCGACGAGGTAGCGCTCGACGTTGTAGATCGGGACGACGATGGAGAGGCGGGGAGCCATCGGCTACGCAGGCCTTTCTCTGGAGGAGCGTGGCAGCCCGTACGGGGCCTGACCGCACTTGGATCGGTGCGTACGTGCGCCCCCGATCCTACCTCCGGGGACTCGGCCCACCCGGGGACCACTACTCTGGGTCCGTGTCCCGTTTCAGCGTGATCGTCCCCGTGTACAAGGTCCAGGACTACCTCGCCGAGTGCCTCGATTCGGTGCTCTCCCAGGACGGCCCGGACTTCGAACTGATCGCGGTGGACGACCGCTCCCCGGACGGCTGCGGCGCGGTCCTGGACGGGTTCGCCGCCGCCGACGCCCGGGTCCGGGTGCTGCACCTGCCGGAGAACGTGGGCCTCGGCCGGGCCCGCAACGCCGGCCTGGAGGTCGCCACCGGGGACTACGTGATCTTCCTCGACAGCGACGACACCCTGACCCCCGGATTGCTGAAGGCCGTCGACGAGCGCCTCACCGCCACGAGTGACCCGGACGTCCTGGTTTACGACTACGCCCGCACCTACGCCGACGGCCGGATCACCCGGGCCGCCTCCGCGCACGTCTTCGGCGCCGACTCCCCGGACGTCTTCGACCTCGACACCCGCCCCGACCTGCTCGACCTGCTCCAGGTCGTCTGGAACAAGGCCTACCGCCGGGGCTTCGTCACCGAGCAGCGGCTGGTCTTCCCGGCCGGCTACTACGAGGACACCCCCTGGACGTACCCGGCGCTGCTCGCCGCCGCCCGGATCACCCTGCTCGACCGGGTCGGCGTGCACTACCGCCAGCGCCAGGAGGGCGGCAACATCCTGGCCACCGCGAGCCGCAAGCACTTCGACGTCTTCGCCCAGTACGACCTGGTCTTCGCCTTCCTCGACGGCCGCCCCGACCTGGACCGCTGGCGCCCGGTCGTCTACGGGCGGATGCTGCACCACCTCAACACCGTGGTCTCCAAGCCCGGCCGGGTCCCGCCCGGCGACCGCCGCGAGTACTTCCGCCGGGCCGCCGAGCACTGCGCCCGGCTGCGGCCGGCCGGCTACCGGCCGCCGGCCGGTGTGGACGGCGTGCGCACCGAGCTGCTCGGCCACGGCCGCTACGGCGCGTACCAGGCCGTCCGGGCCCTCGCCAAGGCCCGCCGACTCGTCAAGCGGTAGACGCGATCTGACACCCGTTCGGGGGATGGGCCGGTATAACCGGTAGGTGGACTTCCTGACCCGCCTGCCGGTCGTCGGCCCGCTCGTGGCCCGGGTGCTGCGCAGCCGTCCGTACCGGGTGTACGAGTACTTCGCCGCCGCCCGGGGCAACCGGCTGGCGGGCGCCGTCACCTTCTTCGGCTTCCTCGCCCTGTTCCCGTTGCTCACGGTGGGCCTGGCGATCGCCGCGGCGACGCTGAGCGACAGCCGGGTGCACGACCTGCAGGGCCACATCGCCGACCAGCTGCCGGGGCTCGCGGACGCGCTCAACCTGCCCGCCCTGGTGTCCAACGCGGGCACCGTCGGACTGGTCGGCGGGGCACTGCTGCTGGTCTCGGGCCTCGGCTGGGTGGACACCATGCGCACCTCGATCCGGGACCTGTGGCAGCTGCCCCACGACGAGGGCAACCCGGTGCTGCGCAAGGCCTGGGACGTGGCGGTGCTGGCCGGCCTCGGCCTGGTGTCGCTGTTCTCGCTGGCCGCCTCCGCGGCCGGGACCACGCTCGCCGGGTGGATCGCCGAGGCGAGCGGCCTCACCAGCGGATACCTGCTGACCGCGGTCGGGGTGCTGATCGCCATAGCGTGCGACATGCTGCTGTTCGCCTACCTGCTGGCGCCCTTCCCCGGGATCACCGACCAGCGCCGCCGGGACCTCGTGCAGGGCGCGCTGATCGGCGCGGTCGGCTTCGAGCTGCTGAAGCTGCTGCTCGCCTCCTACCTGGGCTCGGTCGCCGGACGGAACCTGTACGGGGCGTTCGCCACCCCGGTGGCGCTGCTGCTGTGGATCAACTTCGTCTCCCGGCTGCTGATGTACTGCGTGGCCTGGACGGCGACGGCCGATCCGGAGGCCGCCCGGGAGCGGGCCAGGGCGCAGGGACGGGCGCTGCTGGAGGCGGCCGACGAGGCGCAGGCGGCGGAGGAGGCGGAGCGGGCCGCGGCGGCGCGGGCGAAGCGGGCGGAGAAGGCGGAGAAGGAACGGGAGAGGTCGAAGCGGAGGGCCCGGCCCGGGGACTGAGGCCGGGCCCTCCCGCCGGTCGGTCAGCCGGCGGAGCGGCGCCGGCGCAGCAGCAGCGCGCCGCCCCCGACGACGGCCCCGGCCGCCACCACGGCCGACCAGCCGACGGCGCCGTGCCCGCCGGACGCGGCGGGTGCTGCGGCGGCGGTGGCCGAGGGGTTCGGCGGCGGCGCGGGTGCGGCGGCGGCGGTGCCGTCGGCCTGGCCGGTCGGCTCGGCGCCGGCGGGCGGCAGCTCGTCGACCAGCCTGCCGACCGGCTGGACCTTGCCGGCGGCGGCGAAGCCCCAGTCCAGCAGGGCGGCCGTCTCGTCGTAGACCCGCTGGTAGCTCGCCGGGTGCATCACCGTCACCAGCAGGGTGCGGCCGTCGCGCTCGGCGGCGCCGACGAAGGTCGAGCCCGCGTTGGTGGTGGTGCCGTTCTTCACGCCGATCAGGCCCGGGTACTTGCCCAGCAGCCGGTCGGTGTTGGCGATCCCGAAGCTGCCGCGCTGGCCGGTGTTCCGGTCGATGCCGCCCGGGAACATGGCGTCCCGGGTGGCGCAGTACATCCGGAAGTCCGCGTTGCGCAGGCCGGCCCGGGCGAACAGCGACAGGTCGTAGGCCGAGGAGACCTGGCCGTCCATGTCGTAGCCGTCCGGGGAGATCACCCGGGTGTCCCGGGCCTGGAGCGCGTCGGCGCGGGACTGCATCTCGGCGACGGTCTGCGGGACGCCGCCGTTCATGTGCGCCAGGACGTGCACCGCGTCGTTGCCGGAGCTCAGGAACACCCCGCGCCACAGGTCCTCGACCCGGTAGTCCAGGTTCTCCTTGATGCCGACCAGGCTGCTGCCGGGGCCGATCCCCTGGATCTCCTCGTCGGCCACCCGGTGCACCGCGTCGCGGTCGAACTTGGGCAGCACGGTGTCCGCGAAGAGGATCTTCAGGGTGCTCGCCGGGGGCAGCCGCAGGTGCGGGTTGCTGGCCGCCAGCACCTCTCCTGACGCCAGGTCGGAGACTATCCAGGACTGGCCGGTGAGGTCTCCGGGCAGCGGCGGGGCGCCCGCCATCGGGGCGACCTGCACCCCGGGGAGTCCGAGCCGCTCGCCGCCGACCGCGGCCGGCGGGGGCGGCTGCCGGGGGGCCGCGCCCGCCGGGACGGCGAGCAGGACCGGGAGGGCCGCGGTGAGCGCGGCGCACAGGCGCGCGAACGTGAGACGGGGTGTGGGCACCAGCAGACCGTACCCACTCGGGGCTCCCGGCGCCCTCCCCCGGGGCGCCGTCCTCCGCAGGAGGGGCCCGCCGTACGCCGATCGGCGGCCCGCGCATACTGGGACGCACACCGCCTTCACACGCCGAGGACCCCCATGAAGCTCAGCCGCCGCACCTCCTGGTTCCTGACCGCCTTCGGGGTCTGGTCGATCATCATCTGGACGACCTTCGTGAAGAACCTCTGGAAGGACTCCGGCGGCCAGGCCTTCACCGGTGGCGACCACTCCCAGCCCACCGCCTTCTTCTGGGTGCACCTCCTGCTCGCGATCACCTCGTTCGTCCTCGGCATCGCGGTCGGCACCGTCGGCCTGCGCGGTCTGCGCGCCGCCCGCCGGGCCCCTGCCGCCGACTGAAAAATCTCCGTTGCCGCTGTCGGACCCCACTGGCAGGATCCTCACGGCTCGCACAGAAGAGCCACAGGACGACACCAGGGGTGGGGATTCGATGAGGAACACGTACGTGCGCAAACTCGGCGGGGTGGCCGCGGTCGCCGTGGCCGCAGGTCTGCTGACCACGCCCACGGCGGCCGTGGCCGACACGGCGCCGGCCGTCCTCGGCACCAGCCAGGGCGGCGACTACCGAAGTGAGGCCTGCGACTCGACCACCGCTCCGGGCTGGGTCGGCTGGACCAACTACGGTCCGACGCTCACCGCGAAGGTCGACGGCACCGGCGCCCGGTTCGCCGTCCGGGACGAGACCACGGGCACCGACCCGGTGTTCACCGGCGAGGCCCAGGCGTACGCCCAGCAGGCCAAGACCGTGGTCCGCGGTCTGGTGGACGGGCACAGCTACGCCTGGCACGCCTGGGCCCTCCAGGGGCAGCAGGTCTCCGCCTCGTCGGCGGACTGCCGTTTCACGGTGGACACCACCCCGCCGACCGCCACGGTCTCCTCGCCGGACTTCCCGAACGGCGGTCCCGCCGCCAAGTACGGGGGCCAGAAGGCGACCTTCGTCATCAGGACCGCCGACCAGGCCCCGACCGGTGGGACGGGCTCCGGCGTCGCCTGCGTCCGGTACGGCTTCGACTACCTCGGCGTCGGCGGTTGCGACTCGCGGGACGCGGTCAATCCGGCCGCCGACGGGACGGCGACGCTCGCCCTCAAGATCCCGAGATGGGGCACCAACACCCTCAACGTCCAGGTGTTGGACAAGGTGGGCAACGTCGCCAACGCGTCCTACACCTTCTACGCCCCCTCGAACCCCAATCCGCCGAAGACCCTCGGTGACGTCGACGGGGACGGTGTCGCCGACATCCTGCTGCCCGACGCGCAGGGCAATCTGCAGTACATCGGCGTGAACGCGTCCGACACCACGCCCAACGCGACGATCCGGGCGCTCGCCTCGCCCGACCACAACGGCTGGGATTCATACCGGATCGTCCACCGCGGCTGGTCGAACGCCCATGCGCCGTCCTCGGACGACCTCTTCCTCCACCAGCCCGGTTCGGACTACCTCTACCTGTACCGGAACTTCGACTACGGCGCCCTCGCCGGGAACATGGTCGGCGCCCAGCGTCCGAGCACCTGCGTGGACGGGGCGGGCGCGCAGACGGCATGCCCCGCGGACTTCGCCGACGACTGGTCGAAGGCGGAGCAGATCGTCGCGTTCGGCCCGGCGGCCGGCGGCTTCGACCCGTCTCTGCTGACGCTGGAAGACGGCAACCTCTGGCTGCACGCCGGAGGCGACTTCGCATTCGGCCGGGCGAAGGCCCGAAAGCTCACCACCACCGGTGACTGGGCCGGTTACGACCTGGTCGCGCCCGGTCCGGACGCGGCCGGAAACCTCGCCCTCTGGGCGCGCGACCGGGCCACCGGTGAGCTGCACGCGTACCCGGTCCCGAAGCAGGCGGACGGCAGCTTCGACTACTCCGCCCTCGCCGACCCGAAGGCGGACGTCGTGGCCACCGGCTTCACCACCGCCGCCTACCCGACGCTCGGCAGCTCGGGCGAAGGTGACGCGGACGGCGAGCCCGACCTGTGGGCCGTCACCCCCGACCGGCACCTGGTGACCTTCAGCGGCTGGTCCGTGCCGAAGGACCTCGGCGCCCTGCGCTGACCCCGTACGGCGAACGCGAAGGCCCCCGGCCCGATCGGAGGATCGGGCCGGGGGCCTTCGGTACGGCGGGTGGGATCAGAAGCGGCGGGTGACCAGGGCCCGCTTCACTTCCTGGATCGCCTTGGTGACCTCGATGCCGCGGGGGCAGGCCTCGGAGCAGTTGAAGGTGGTGCGGCAGCGCCACACGCCCTCACGGTCGTTCAGGATCTCCAGGCGCTGCTCGGCACCCTCGTCGCGCGAGTCGAAGATGAAGCGGTGCGCGTTGACGATGGCGGCCGGGCCGAAGTACTGGCCGTCGTTCCAGAACACCGGGCAGGACGACGTGCACGCGGCGCACAGGATGCACTTGGTGGTGTCGTCGAAGCGCTCGCGGTCCTCGGCGGACTGCAGGCGCTCGCGGGTCGGCTCGTTCCCCTTGGTGATGAGGAACGGCATGACGTCCTTGTACGCCTGGAAGAACGGGTCCATGTCCACGACCAGGTCCTTGAGGACCGTCAGGCCCTTGATGGCCTCGATCGTGATCGGCTTCTCCGGGTTGACGTCCTTGATCAGGGTCTTGCACGCCAGCCGGTTGCGGCCGTTGATCCGCATGGCGTCGGAGCCGCAGATGCCGTGGGCGCAGGAACGGCGGTAGGTGAGGGTGCCGTCCTGCTCCCACTTGATCTTGTTGAGCGCGTCCAGGACGCGCTCCTTCGGGTCCATCGTCAGCTGGTAGTCGACCCACACCGGGTCCGGGTGCTCCTCCGGGTTGAACCGGCGGATCCGGAAGGTGACGGTGATCGGCTGGACCGCACCGGCTTCGACCGCGTCCAGAGCGGCCGAGTGCTTCTCCACAGTCGGAGTGCTCATCAGTACTTACGCTCCATCGGCTGGTAGCGGGTCGTGACGACCGGCTTGTAGTCGAGGCGGATGGAGGTGGTGCCGTCGGCGGCCACCTCCTGGTACGCCATGGTGTGCTGCATGAACTTCACGTCGTCACGGGTCGGGAAGTCCTCGCGGTAGTGGCCGCCGCGGGACTCCTCACGGGCCAGCGCGGAGACGGCCAGCACCTCGGCCAGGTCGAGCAGGTTGCCCAGCTCGACGGCCTCCAGCAGGTCCGTGTTGTACCGGAAGCCCTTGTCCTGGATGGAGATGTTCTTGTAGCGCTCCTTCAGCGCGGCGATGTCCTCGACCGCCTGCTTCAGGGTGGCGCCGGTGCGGTACACCATGGCGTTGGCGTCCATGGTCTCCTGCAGCTCCTTGCGGATCTGCCCCACGGACTCGGTGCCGGTGCCCTCGCGCAGGCCGTCGACCAGGGCCTGGACCTTCTCGGCCGGGTTCTCGGGCAGCTCGACGAACTCGTTCGCGTTGGCGAAGTCGGCGGCGGCGATGCCCGCGCGACGGCCGAACACGTTGATGTCCAGCAGCGAGTTGGTGCCCAGGCGGTTGGCGCCGTGCACGGACACGCAGGCGACCTCGCCGGCCGCGTACAGGCCCGGGACGATCTCGGTGTTGTTGCGCAGGACCTCACCCTCGACGTTGGTCGGGATGCCGCCCATGGCGTAGTGCGCGGTGGGCTGGATCGGGATCGGGTCCGTGTAGGGCTCGATGCCGAGGTAGGTGCGCGCGAACTCGGTGATGTCCGGCAGCTTGGCGTCCAGCTGCTCCGGCGGCAGGTGGGTGAGGTCCAGGTAGACGTGGTCGCCCTCGGGACCGCAGCCGCGGCCTTCGCGGATCTCGGTGTAGATCGCGCGGGAGCAGACGTCACGGGACGCGAGGTCCTTCATGACGGGGGCGTAGCGCTCCATGAAGCGCTCGCCGTCCTTGTTGCGCAGGATGCCGCCCTCGCCGCGGGCGCCCTCGGTGAGCAGGATGCCCATGCGCCAGATGCCCGTCGGGTGGAACTGGAAGAACTCCATGTCCTCCAGGGGCAGGCCGCGGCGGTAGACCAAGGCCTGGCCGTCACCGGTGAGGGTGTGGGCGTTGGAGGAGACCTTGAAGAACTTGCCGGTGCCGCCGGAGGCGAACACGACCGACTTGGCCTGGAAGACGTGGATCTCGCCGGTGGCCAGCTCGTAGGCGACGACGCCGGCCGTCTTGCCCTCGTTGATCAGCAGGTCGAGGACGTAGAACTCGTTGAAGAACTCGACGCCGTGCTTGACGCAGTTCTGGAACAGCGTCTGGAGGATCATGTGACCGGTGCGGTCGGCCGCGTAGCACGAGCGGCGGACCGGGGCCTCGCCGTGGTTGCGGGAGTGACCGCCGAAGCGGCGCTGGTCGATCCGGCCCTGCTCGGTGCGGGAGAAGGGCAGGCCCATCTTCTCCAGGTCGAGGACGGCGTCGATGGCCTCCTTGCACATGATCTCGGCGGCGTCCTGGTCGACCAGGTAGTCACCGCCCTTGACCGTGTCGAAGGTGTGCCACTCCCAGTTGTCCTCCTCGACGTTGGCCAGGGCGGCGCACATGCCGCCCTGGGCCGCGCCGGTGTGGGACCGGGTCGGGTAGAGCTTGGTCAGGACGGCGGTGCGGCTGCGCTGCGTCGACTCGATGGCCGCGCGCATGCCGGCGCCGCCGGCGCCGACGATGACGGTGTCGTACTGGTGAATCTGCATGGGGGGTTAACTCGCCTCTGGCCTCTGCCGATGGTCGATGGTGCTCGCGGCTCAGATGTTGGGGTCGAAGGTGAAGATCACCAGGGTGCCGAGCAGCACGGTGAAGACCGTGGCGGTACCCATGAGCCCCTTGAGCCAGAGCCGGGTCGAGTCCTTCTCGGCGTAGTCGTTGATCACCTGACGCATGCCGTTGGCGCCGTGCAGCATGGCGAGCCAGAGCATCAGGAGGTCCCAGCCCTGCCAGAACGGCGAGGCCCAGCGGCCGGCCACGAAGGCGAAGCCGATCTTGGAGACGCCGCCGTCGAGCACCAGCATGATCAGCAGGTGGCCGAGGATCAGCACGACCAGAACGACACCGGACAGGCGCATGAAGAGCCAGGCCAGCATCTCGAAGTTGGTGCGGGTGCGGCGCGGGGTCTTCTTGGTCCGCTTGCGCGGAGGCTCGATGACGAACGCGTCGGCGGGGTTGCCGGTGCCCAGTCCCTTGCCGGTGTGCGCCTGCTTCGACGGGACGACGATGGCGTCGGAGATTTCCGTGGACATGTCTCGGCTCACTTCCCGAACCAGGAGATCAGCGTGTGCTGGAGGATCCCGTAGAAGGAACCGGCCATCAGGACGACCCAGACGCCGACGACGGTCCAGAGCATCTGCTTCTGGTACTTCGGGCCCTTGGACCAGAAGTCCACCGCGACGACGCGCAGGCCGTTCAGGGCGTGGAACAGGATGGCGGCCACCAGGCCGTACTCCATCAGGTTCACGAGCGGAGTCTTGTACGTCTGGATGACGGTGTCGTAGGACTCCGGCGACACTCGCACGAGGGCGGTGTCCAGGACGTGGGCGAACAGGAAGAAGAAGATGAGGACGCCGGTGACTCGATGAGCCACCCAGCTCCACATGCCTTCCCGGCCGCGGTACAGCGTTCCAGCCGGCACGGAAAAACCCTCCGGAAGCGATTGGGGGCTCGGCCGGCTTCGGTGTCGGTCAGCCCGGCCGGGTACGGTCCACCGGCCGCCAGCATCCTATCGACGCCTTGTCGTGAACCGCCTCCGGGGGCCCCAGGTGTGATCAATCAGGCACTTCTGGCCTAGCGGGGCGGGAACCAAAGCCGCCGGCGTCGCGATGGGTGACGGCGTGCTCACGCCCCGCACCGGAGGGGGCGGGGCGTGGCGGTGCCGACTCGGCGGCGGTTGCGGCCGGGTGGCGGCCCGGCCTCACTCGTCCGGGTGGATCCGTGGGCGGACTCACCCGGACGAGTGAAGAGCGGTTCGTGACGCGTGCTCAGCGCGCCGCGGCCTCCGAGGGGGTCGCGACCAGGTGCGCCAGTCGGTGGAGGGCGATCCGGCGGAGTTCGTCGGCCGCGATCAGCCGCTCCTCGTCCGGATCGTTGGCGAGGCGGGTGCGGATGGAGGAGAGCACGGTGTCGAGCATCTCCTCCGGGGCGACCCCGTCCAGGCAGACCACGAAGACGTGGCCGAACCGGGCCTCGTAGGCGGCGTGGGCCGCCCTCAGCGCGGTGTGCGCGGCCTGGCTGCCGGGAGCCCGCATGCCGAGCAGCGGCTGCGGCATCCAGCTCTCGTCGGCCAGCGCCTCGGTGAGGTCGGCCGGGCGGAGGTCGTAGGAGGCCTCGCTGGCGGCGGCCAGCAGGGACTCGATGTCGGGGTAGGGGCGGTGCGCGGTGAGCCGCAAGGCCCAGCGGTGGCTGCCGCAGCAGGCCAGCAGGGCCTCCTCGGCCGCGCCGGCGTCGGCTTCGTTGAAGCGGTGCAACCCGAGGAGGGTCGGCTCTGTTCTGACGTCGAGCCGCTGTGACGGGATGTCGCTGGCCAGCGGGTCCTCCTCGTGAGGGCGGGAAGGTGCCGGTGGAGTGGGGTGGTGAACAGGCGGATGAGGGGCTGCCGAGGGGCGCGTCGGCGCCGGTCGTGCTGCGCCTCCAAGGTAGTTGAGCGGTCATCAGTTGTGGAGAGCGCGCGCCGAATTCATCCGGACGAGCTATCAAGTTGTGACGTTGACGCTCTCGTGTCACGCCCTCCCCCTCCCGCCTGCGCAAACGCGCCCCGGCCGCACCGGCCGACCGGGGCGCGCGGGCCCGGCGGGATCAGGCCCGGTGGACCTTGTGGTTGGCGGCCTGGGCCCGGGGGCGGACCACCAGCAGGTCGATGTTCACGTGCGAGGGCCGGGTGACCGCCCACGCCACGGTGTCCGCGATGTCCTCGGAGGTGAGCGGTTCGGCCACGCCCGCGTACACCGCGGCGGCCTTCTCCTCGTCGCCGCGGAAGCGGGTGACCGCGAAGCCCTCGGACTTCACCATGCCGGGCGCGATCTCGATCACCCGGATCGGCTCCCCGCACAGCTCCAGCCGCAGCGTGGCGGCGATGGTGTGCGCGGCGTGCTTGGCGGCGACGTACCCGCCGCCGCCCTCGTACGCGGCCAGGGCGGCGGTCGAGGAGAGCACCAGCACGGTACCGTCGCCGGTCGCCCGCAGGGCGGGCAGCAGCGCCTGGGTCACGTGCAGCACGCCCAGCACGTTCACCTCGTACATGGCCCGCCAGTCGTCCGGGTCGCCGTGCTCGACGGTCTCGGCGCCGATCGCGCCGCCGGCGTTGTTCACCAGGACGTCCACCCGGCCGACCGAGGCGGCGAAGGCGTCCACCGCCGCCCGGTCGGTGACGTCCAGGGTGACGGCCCGGGCCGAACCGCCCCGGCCGGTGATCTCCTCGGCCAGCGCCGTGACGCGGTCGGTGCGGCGGGCGGTCAGCACCACGTCGAAGCCCTCGGCGGCCAGCCGGCGGGCGGTCGCCGCGCCGATCCCGCTGCTGGCACCGGTGACCACGGCCACCTTCTGCTCGGTCATTGCCACTCCCTGGGGCTCATCGGTCGTTCACCCGATCATCTCAACCGCGCCGCCGCCCCGGCGGGCCGGGCGCCCTCGGCGGGGCGGGGGCGCCGATAGTGCGAGGACCGCGCCCCCCAGCTCCGGAGGACCCCATGGCAGCCGAGCCGCGCCGCGCCGAGTCCGGCTTCGAGATCGAGCCCCTGTACGGCCCCGAGTCCCTGGCCGGCTGGGACCCCGGCGCCCGGCTGGGCCGGCCGGGGGAGTACCCCTACACCCGGGGCGTCCACCCGACGATGTACACCGGCCGCCCCTGGACGATGCGCCAGTACGCCGGCTTCGGCACCGCCGCCGAGTCCAACGCCCGCTACCGCCGGCTGATCGCGGGCGGCGGCACCGGCCTGTCGGTCGCCTTCGACCTGCCCACCCAGATGGGCTACGACTCGGACGCGCCGCCCGCCGCCGGGGAGGTCGGCAGGGTGGGCGTCGCCGTGGACAGCGTCGAGGACATGGCGGTGCTGTTCGACGGCATCCCGCTCGACGGGGTGTCCACCTCGATGACCATCAACGCGCCCGCCGCCCTGCTGCTGCTCCTCTACCAACTGGTCGGCGAGGCCCAGGGGGTGGCGCCGGCGGCGCTCACCGGCACGGTCCAGAACGACGTGCTGAAGGAGTACATCGCCCGCGGCACCTACATCTTCCCGCCGCAGCCCTCGCTGCGGCTGGCCGCCGACGTGTTCCGGTACTGCCGGGCCGAGATCCCGCGCTGGAACACCATCTCCGTCTCCGGCTACCACATGGCCGAGGCCGGGGCCGATCCCGCGCAGGAGATCGCCTTCACCCTGGCCAACGGGATCGCCTACGTGCGCACCGCGCTCGCCGCCGGGATGGCCGTGGACGACTTCGCCCCCCGGCTCTCCTTCTTCTTCGTGGCCCGCGCGACCCTGCTGGAGGAAGTGGCCAAGTTCCGCGCCGCCCGCAGGATTTGGGCCAGAATCATGCGGGACGGATTCGGTGCCCGGAACCCGCGCTCGCAGATGCTGCGCTTCCACACCCAGACCGCGGGGGTGCAGCTCACGGCCCAGCAGCCCGAGGTCAACCTGGCCAGGGTCACCGTGCAGGCGCTCGCCGCGGTGCTCGGCGGCACCCAGTCGCTGCACACCAACGGCTTCGACGAGGCGATCGCGCTGCCCACCGAGAAGGCGGCCCGGCTCGCCCTGCGCACCCAGCAGGTGCTCGCGCACGAGACCGACGTGACCGCCACCGTCGACCCGTTCGCCGGTTCCTACGCCGTCGAGTCGCTCACCGACGGGGTGGAGGCCGCCGCGCTGGCGCTGATGGACCGGATCGAGGAGCAGGGCGGCGCGGTGGCCGCGATCGAACGCGGCTACCAGAAGGGCGAGATCGAGCGCACCGCCTACCGGCTCCAGCAGGAGGTCGACTCCGGTCGGCGGACGGTGGTCGGCGTCAACCGCTTCCGGTCGGACACGGAGGAGCCCTACCAGCCGCTGCGGGTGGACCCGGCGATCGAGCGGCGGCAGGCGCGGCGGCTGGCCCGGCTGCGGGCCGAGCGCTCCGCCGGCGCCGTCGCCCGGGCGCTGGACGGGCTGCGACGCACGGCCGGGGGGACGGGGAACGTGCTGTACCCGATGAAGGAGGCGCTGGCCGCCCGGGCCACCGTCGGCGAGGTGTGCGACGCGCTGCGCGGGGTGTGGGGGACGTACGACCCGGTGGAGCGCTTCTGACCTGGAGCTGAACATCCGTCAACCCGCAGGTGCCGGCCCGGGGATCGGTGCCCGTGACCGCCGGCCGGGGGGATCGTTGCACAGGGCACGCAACCCGGGGAAGGCGGCTGAAACAAGATGTCATACCCACGTGTCCGGCCGGTATGCGCCCATCCGGGGACAAGTTTTCCGGAAGTCGGGCCAAATCCCCCCAACAGGCCTACGATTGGCGAGATGAACCGTCCTGAGCCCGCTCAGCCGGGCACCACTCTCGCCCCCGCACGCCCAGCCGCCGATCTGCGCGACCGGGTGCGGGCGTTGGAGCCCGAGCTGATCGCCTTCCGCCGTGATCTGCACCGGCACCCGGAGCTGGGCCGCCAGGAGTTCCGCACCACCGGGCTGCTGCGCGACCGGCTGGTCGCCGCCGGCCTCGAACCCCGGGTGCTGCCCGGCGGAACCGGCCTGCTCGTCGACATCGTCCCGCCCGGCACCACCCCGGGCACGGAGCTCCTGGCCTTCCGCGCCGACATCGACGCGCTGCCGATCGACGACGCCAAGACCGACGTGCCGTACCGCTCCACCGTCCCCGGCCGGGCCCACGCCTGCGGCCACGACGTGCACACCTCGGTGGTGCTGGGCACCGGCCTGGTGCTGGCCGAGGCCGCCCGGACGGGTGAGCTGCGCCGCCCCGTCCGGCTGGTGTTCCAGCCCGCCGAGGAGGTCATGCCGGGCGGCGCGCTGGACGTGATCAAGGCCGGCGGGATGGCGGGCGTCGGGCGGATCTTCGCGGTGCACTGCGACCCGAAGGTGGAGGTCGGCCGGATCGCCCTGCGGGTCGGGGCGATCACCTCGGCCTGCGACCGCCTGGTGCTCCACCTGGACGGCCCCGGCGGGCACACCGCCCGTCCGCACCTGACCACCGACCTGGTCACCGCGGTCGCCCGGGCGGCCGCCGACCTCCCGGGCGCGCTGGCCCGCCGGATGGACCCGCGCTGGGGCGTCAGCCTGGTCTGGGGGCGGATCGCCTCCGGCTCCGCGCCCAACGTCATCCCGCAGCACGCCGAACTGGAGGGCACCGTCCGCTGCCTGGAGCTGGACGGCTGGCGCGAGGCGCCGGACCTGCTGCACGAGCTGATCGCCAAGCTCGCCGAGACGTACCGGGCCAAGTGGACGCTGGACTACCACCGCGGGGTGCCGCCGGTGGTCAACGAGGCGGTCTCGGTCGCCCTGCTGGACGAGGCGATGAACGCCCGGTTCGCCGGGGACGGCGCCGTGGTGGTGGAGGGCACCGAGCAGAGCCTGGGCGGCGAGGACTTCTCCTGGTACCTGGAGCACGCCCCGGGCGCACTGGCCCGGCTGGGCGTCCGCGCCCCCGGCGACGCCACCGTCCGGGACCTGCACCAGGGCCGGTTCGACGTGGACGAACGGGCGATCGGAATCGGCGTGGAGCTGTTCTCGACGCTGGCCCTGGAGCCGGACGGCAGCTGACGGCGGATCCGGGGGGCGGCGCGGTCGGCGCGAGTGCCGAAACGGCCGGATCCGGGGCTCGGGAACGGTTCCGTAAACTGGGCCGAAACCGACCCCCGGATCACCGTCCGCGCATGGGATAGAGCCTCAGGAAGAACATCAGACCACGGTTTGATAACAACCCGAACGCTCTGGCACCCCGTAACACAACCGTGTTCTACGCGCGTTACGGTGGCGTCCGACCACGCCAAACGGTTGCGTGTAGAAGGAGATATCCCCTTGCGCCGTTCAATGAAGCTCGCCGCGGTTGTGCTCTCGGGTTCCCTGGGCATGGCCTCGCTCGCCGCTTGCGGCGCAAAGAGCACCGACAACTCCTCCTCCGCCGGCTCGGGCGACGGTTCGCTCAAGGTCGGCATGGCCTACGACATCGGCGGCCGCGGCGACCAGTCGTTCAACGACTCCGCCGCCCGAGGCCTCGACAAGGCCAAGTCCGAGCTGGGCGTCTCCGTGACCGAGGCCGAGGCCAAGCAGGGCGAGGCCGAGGCCGACAAGGAGACCCGCCTCAAGAACCTGATCGACGCGGGCTACAAGACGATCGTCGCGGTCGGCTTCGTGTACCAGCCGGCGGTCAACAAGATCGCCAAGGACAACCCGAACGTCAAGTTCGCGATCATCGACTCGAACGACAAGGACCAGCCGTCCAACGTCACCTCGCTGCTCTTCGCCGAGCAGGAGGGTTCGTACCTGGCCGGTGTCGCCGCCGCGAACAAGTCGAAGGCCAAGCACGTCGGCTTCATCGGCGGTGTCGAGTCCGAGCTGATCAAGAAGTTCGAGGCCGGCTACAAGGCGGGTGTGAAGTCCGTCGACCCGAACATCACGGTCGAGACCACCTACCTGTCCACCCCGCCGGACTTCACCGGCTTCGCCGCGCCCGACAAGGGCAAGGAGTCCGCGCAGGGCCAGCTCGACAAGGGCGCGGACGTCATCTACACCGCCGCCGGCTCCTCCGGCAACGGCGCCATCGAGGCCGTCGCCAACAAGGCGGGCGCCCTGGCCATCGGTGTCGACTCCGACCAGGCCAGCCAGCCGGCCCTGGCGAAGTACAAGAACAGCATCCTGACCTCGATGGTCAAGAACGTCGACACCGCGGTGTTCTCGTACATCCAGTCGGTCAAGCAGGGCCAGAACCCGACCGGCATCAAGCTGTTCGACCTGAAGGCCGACGGCGTCTCGCTCGCCACCACCGGCGGCAAGATCGACGACATCCAGGACAAGCTGAAGGCCGCCGCCGACGCGATCAAGTCCGGCGCCACCACGATCCCGACCGCGCCGGGCCAGTAAGGACCGCGCGTCCGCGGACGCCGCAGCGCCTGCCGCCTGCCCGGCAGCGCGACGCAACACGACACAGTTCACGGGAGGGGCCCGGCAGGGTGCGCTCAACGCGTACCCCCGGGCCCCGTTCCGTCCCCTCACGTAGCCCCCTTGGCCCTCCGTGCGCGACGACGCGCCTCCAGACCACCAGGAGATCGCCATCACCGCATCCGACCCCGTCCCCCCGCGCGAGGACGGCATCCCCAGCGCGGGGACGGCGACACCGGCCGTCGAGCTGCGCGGCATCACCAAGCGCTTCCCGGGTGTCGTGGCCAACCACGACATCAACCTCACCGTCCGCACCGGCACCGTGCACGCCCTGATGGGTGAGAACGGCGCCGGCAAGTCGACGCTGATGAAGATCCTCTACGGCATGCAGAAGCCGGACGAGGGCACCATCGCGATCAACGGCGAGCTGTGCGAGTTCAACACCCCCGGTGACGCCATCTCCCGCGGCGTCGGCATGGTGCACCAGCACTTCATGCTCGCCGACAACCTCACGGTGTGGGAGAACGTCGTCCTCGGCGGCGAGAAGCTCCACGGCATCGGGGCCAGGGCGAAGGCGAAGATCAAGGAGATCTCCGACCAGTACGGCCTGGGCGTGCGCCCGGACGCCCTGGTCGAGGACCTCGGCGTCGCCGACCGCCAGCGCGTCGAGATCCTCAAGGTGCTGTACCGCGGCGCCAAGATCCTGATCCTCGACGAGCCCACCGCCGTGCTCGTCCCGCAGGAGGTCGACGCGCTGTTCGACAACCTGCGGGAGCTGAAGGCCGAGGGCGTCACCGTCATCTTCATCTCGCACAAGCTGCACGAGGTGCTCGCGGTGGCCGACGCGATCAGCGTCATCCGGCGCGGCACCACGGTCGGCGACGCCGACCCGAAGGCCGTCACCGCCCGCCAGCTCGCCGAGCTGATGGTCGGCGCCGAGCTGCCCTCCCCGGAGAGCCGCGAGTCGACCGTCACCGACACCGTGATGCTCGACGTCGAGGGCCTGCGGATCGCCAAGACCGACGCCGAGGGCATCGAGCGCGTCGTCCTGGACGACATCTCGCTGCGCATCCACAAGGGTGAGATCCTCGGCATCGCCGGTGTCGAGGGCAACGGCCAGGCCGAGCTGGTCGAGGCCGTCATGGGCATGCTGCCGCTGAACGCCGGCGTCGTCACCCTGGACGGCACGGACCTCTCCGGCAGCCAGACCCGGGCCCGCCGCGAGGCCGGCATCGGGTACATCCCCGAGGACCGCCACAAGCACGGCCTGCTGCTGGACGCCCCGCTCTGGGAGAACCGCATCCTCGGCCACGTCACCGAGGCGCCCAACTCCAAGGGCGTGCTGCTGGACCCGGCCGCCGCCCGGGCGGACACCTGGCGGATCGTCGAGCAGTACGACGTCCGCACCCCCGGCATCGAGGTCACCTCCTCCTCGCTCTCCGGCGGCAACCAGCAGAAGCTGATCATCGGCCGCGAGATGAGCCACCAGCCCAAGCTGCTGATCGCCGCCCACCCCACCCGCGGTGTGGACGTCGGCGCGCAGGCGCAGATCTGGGAGCACATCCGGGTCGCCCAGCGGGCCGGCCTGGCCGTCCTGCTGATCTCCGCGGACCTGGACGAGCTGATCGGCCTGTCCGACACCATCCGGGTCATCTACCGCGGCCGCCTGGTCGCCGACGCCGACCCGGCCACCGTCACCGCCGAGGACCTCGGCACCGCGATGACCGGTGCCGCCAGCGGCCACCTGGAGTCCGAGCCGGAGGCCGTCGCCGAGGCGCAGACCGCCGCGGCCGAGGGCACCGAGGCCGAGGCCGGGCACCAGCCCACCGACACCGCCGACGACCCGCAGGCGGGGGAGTAACCCATGACCAGTCCCAACCCCGCCGCCGCGAAGCCCGGCCTGGCCCAGCGGTTCAGCGGCGAGCGGATCGTGCTCGCACTGGCCGCGCCGGTGCTCGCGGTGCTGCTCTCCATCGCGATCTGCTCCGTCCTGCTGGCGACCTCGGGCAAGAACCCGTTCGACGCCTGGAACGTGATGATCACGTACGCCGGCAAGTCGGACGGCCAGGTGGGCATCCTCAACCGGTCCACCACCTACTACCTGGCCGCCGCGGCCGCCGCGTTCGGGTTCCGGATGAACCTGTTCAACATCGGCGTCGAGGGCCAGTACAAGGTCGCGGCGCTGTTCGCGGCCTTCGTCGGTGCCAAGCTGGACCTGCCGTCCTTCGTCCAGATCCCGCTGCTGCTGATCACCGCCATGCTGGTCGGCGGTCTGTACGCGAGCGTCGCCGGTCTGCTGAAGGTCTACCGCGGGGTCAGCGAGGTCATCTCGACCATCATGCTGAACTCGATCGCGACCGCGATCATCGGCCTGCTGCTCGTCCCCGGCGTCTTCGCGCCGAAGACCAGCGGCACCACCAACTCCATCCAGACCGAGCGGATCTCGCAGTCCAGCCACTTCTTCTCGATGGAGACGGCCGGCGGAACGCTCTGGGGCTTCATCTTCGTCGCCGCCCTGGTCGGTGTGGTCTTCCAGTTCGTGCTGACCCGCACCCGCTTCGGCTTCGACCTGCGCGCCACCGGGCGCTCGGAGTCCGCGGCCACCGCCTCCGGCGTGAACGTCAAGCGCATGGTGGTCATCTCGATGGTGGTCTCCGGTGCCATCGCCGGTCTGATCGGCCTGCCGGAGCTCCTGCAGAACTCGTACTACTTCGGCCAGAGCTTCCAGCCCGGTCTGGGCTTCCTGGGCATCTCGATCGCCCTGCTCGGCCGGAACAGCCCGATCGGCATCGCCTTCGCGGCGCTGCTGTTCGCCTTCCTGGACGTCACCGGCTCGGTGCTGCCGCTCCAGGGCGGCTTCCCCTTCGAGATCGTCGACGTCATGAAGGGCACCATCGTCATCTGCGTCGTCGTCGCCTACGAGCTGGTGCGCCGCTACGGCCTGAAGCGCCAGCAGCAGAAGGTCGGCGCCCAGCTCGCCGCCCAGGCCGCCGCGAACAGCGAGAAGAAGGAGGTCTCCGCATGAGCACGGCGACCGCTGCGCGTCCGAAGGCTCCGGGCGCACCCGCGAAGAAGCGCAAGCTGTCCTGGCCGGTCGTCCTGCTGCTGATCGCGGGCGCCCTGGTGCTGTTCTCCGCCGTGGGCATGGCCACCGGCAACCACTCGCTGACCTCCTCCGGGCAGGTCACCGCCGCGCTCGGCGCCGCCGTGCCGATCGGCATGGCCGGTCTGGGCGGTCTCTGGTCCGAGCGGGCCGGTGTGGTCAACATCGGCCTCGAAGGCATGATGGTCGCCGGCACCTTCTGCGGTGCCTGGGCGGGCTACCTGGTCAACCCGTGGGTCGGCCTGCTGGCCGGCATGCTGGGCGGGGCGCTCGGCGGCCTGCTGCACGCGGTCGTCACCGTCACCTTCGGCGTCGACCACATCGTCTCCGGCGTCGGCATCAACCTGCTGATCCCGGGCATCTGCGCGTACGTCAACCGGATCTACTACAAGGACTACGTCTCGGCCGGTGCCGGCCAGAACCAGTCCCCGCCGGCGGACCCGCTGCCGTACATCACCGTCCCGGGCCTGTCCTCCGGCCTGAAGAGCATCGAGGGCCACCACTGGTTCCTCGTCTCGGACCTCGCGGGCGTGCTCGGCGGCCTGGTCACCAACATCTCGGTGGTCGTGCTGCTGGCCGGTGCGCTGATCGTGGTCAGCTACTTCGCGCTCTGGCGCACGGTGTTCGGCCTGCGGCTGCGCTCCTGCGGCGAGAACCCGACCGCCGCCGAGTCGCTGGGAGTCAACGTCTACAAGTACAAGTACCTCGCGGTCATCGCCTCCGGCGCCTTCGCCGGCCTCGGCGGGGCGTACCTCTCGCTGGTCGCGGCGCACTTCTACAAGGACGGCCAGACCCTCGGCCGCGGCTTCATCGGCCTCGCCGCGATGATCTTCGGGAACTGGATGCCCGGCGGCCTCGCCATGGGCGCCGGCCTGTTCGGCTTCACCGACAGCCTCCAGCTGCGCGACCCGGAGTCGGTGCACGTGCTGATCCTGATCGTGGGCATCGCGATGATCCTGCTCGCGCTCTGGCACCTGTACCGCCGCAAGTACACCGCGACGGTGGTGTCCTTCGTGGTGGCCGGCGGCCTGATCGCCTGGTACTCGCTCACCGACGCGGTGCAGCGCCCGCTGATCGTCGCCACGCCGTACGTGATCACCCTGGTGGTGCTCGCGCTGGCCTCGCAGCGGCTGCGGATGCCCAAGGCGGACGGCCAGATCTACCGCAAGGGCCAGGGCAAGTGACGGCCGCGGCCTCCGCGGCGTCGTCCGCGATCGACTGGGAGCTGCTGCGCGCGGCGGCGCGCGAGGCCATGGGCCGCGCGTACGCGCCGTACAGCAGGTTCCCGGTCGGCGCGGCCGCGCTGGTGGACGACGGCCGGGTGGTCACCGGCTGCAACGTCGAGAACGCCTCGTACGGGCTGGGGCTGTGCGCCGAGTGCGGGCTGGTGTCCGCGCTGCACTCCACCGGCGGCGGCCGGCTGGTCGCCTTCACCTGCGTGGACGGCGCCGGCGAACTGCTGATGCCGTGCGGACGCTGCCGCCAACTGCTGTACGAGCACGGCGGACCGGAGCTGCTCGTCGAGCTGGCCTCGGGCGTGAAGCCGATGAGCGAGGTCCTGCCCGACGCCTTCGGGCCGGAGCGGCTCTAGCTTCCGCAACTCCGCCTGGAAGGCTCTGGCCTCCCTTTCTGTTACGCGCGTAGAGTGTCGCGAGTGGGCCGGAACCCGGTCATCTCGCGACACTCTTCGCTTTTGAAACCCCTCTTGGAGCACGCATGGACGCCATCTCCGTCATCAGGACCAAGCGCGACCGCGAAGAGCTGAGCGACGCTCAGATCGACTGGGTCATCGACGCCTACACCCGAGGCGAGGTCGCCGACGAGCAGATGTCCGCGCTGGCCATGGCGATCCTGCTGAACGGGATGCGGCCGCGCGAGATCAGCCGCTGGACCGACGCCATGATCCGCTCCGGCGTCCGGATGGACTTCTCCTCGCTGCCGCTGCCCACCAGCGACAAGCACTCCACCGGCGGCGTCGGCGACAAGATCACCCTGCCGCTCGCCCCGCTGGTCGCCGCCTGCGGCGCCGCCGTCCCGCAGCTGTCCGGCCGCGGCCTCGGCCACACCGGCGGCACCCTCGACAAGCTGGAGTCCATCCCCGGCTGGCGCGCCCTGCTCTCCAACGAGGAGATGATGGACGTGCTGCGCTCCGTCGGCGCGGTGATCTGCGCGGCGGGCGACGGCCTCGCCCCGGCCGACAAGAAGCTGTACGCGCTGCGCGACGTCACCGGCACCGTCGAGGCCATCCCGCTGATCGCCTCCTCGATCATGTCGAAGAAGATCGCCGAGGGCACCGGCGCACTGGTCCTCGACGTCAAGGTCGGCTCCGGGGCGTTCATGAAGAACCTGGACGACGCCCGCGAACTCGCCCGCACCATGGTCGGCCTGGGCACCACCGCAGGGGTCAACACCGTCGCCCTGCTCACCGACATGTCCACCCCGCTCGGCCTCACCGCGGGCAACGCGCTGGAGGTCCGGGAGTCCCTGGAGGTCCTCGCGGGCGGCGGCCCGGCCGACGTCGTGGAGCTCACCCTCGCGCTCGCCCGCGAGATGCTCGCCGCGGCCGGCGTCCGGGGCAAGGACCCGGCGGACGCGCTGCGCGACGGCTCCGCCATGGACCACTGGCGCCGCATGATCTCCGCCCAGGGCGGCGACGTCGACGCCCCGCTCCCGGTCGCCCGCGAGCAGCACGTCATCCCGGCGCCCGCCTCCGGCGTGCTCACCACGCTGGACGCCTACGCGATCGGCGTCTGCGCCTGGCGCCTCGGCGCCGGCCGCGCCCGCAAGGAGGACCCGGTCCAGGCCGGAGCCGGCGTCGAGATGCACGCCAAGCCCGGCGACACCGTGGTGGCCGGCCGGCCCCTGCTGACCCTGCACACCGACACTCCGGAGCGCTTCGACTACGCCGTCGAGGCCCTGGCCGGCGGCATCGAGGTCGCCCCGGCGGGCACGGCCTTCACCCCGAACCCGATCGTCCTCGACCGCATCGCCTGAGCGCGGTCGTGAACGAGCCGCCCACCGGTGCACCGGCGGGCGGCTCGACGTTTCTCACCGCTCAGGGGCGGCCGAAGATGTCATGGGTGCCGATCCGGCGCCAGACGATGTGGGGCTCGCCGTCCTGGAGCGGGGTTCCGTAGCTGAAGGTCGCCCGGCCGTCCGGGGCCCAGGTCATCTCCCAGATGTCCGGGAGGCCCTGCATCTTCTTCACCCGCAGGCCGCGGCGGAAGCCCTGGCCGGCTCGGAGGTCGGCGACGAACTGGGCCACCGCGACCAGGAACGCGGTCTTCTGGGCGGCGGTCAGGCCCTTCCAGTCGCGCAGGAAGTGGGCCAGTGACTCATACGTCGGCACGGCGCTTGATCTCCCCCAGGTCGAGGCCGGCCTCGTCGGCGAGCGACTGCAGGAAGGCGTCCCCGTCCTCGAACACCTCGCCCCGCTCGCCCGCGGCGACCGCCTCGTCGACCTCCTGCTCCTTCTCCTGCCAGGCGCCGCTCCAGAACCACGCCTGGTCGTCCGGGACGACGGAGGCGGGGGTCAGGACGATGCGGCCGTCCTCCACCGCGACCACCAGCTGGTCGCCCTCCTGGAGGTCCAGCTGCTCTCTTATCTCCTGGGGAATGGTGACCACGCCCTTCTTCCGCACGGGCGTGGACACCAGGTGGGGGCGACGGCGGCGCTTGAGGTCTGCCATAGGGAAAGTCTACCTGGCGGAAAGTCCGCCCAGCCGACTCGAACGCCGGCCGGCCAGGTGGGCCCGGCGGGTGGCGTAGAGGGTGACGGCGGCGGCGAGGGCCATGGCGGCGAGGCCGACGGTGGCGGCGCCGGGCCAGCCGGTGGAGTGGTAGGCGTCGGCGCCGAGGGTGCCGCCGAGGCTGTTGCCGAGGTAGTAGGCGATCAGGTACAGGGCGGAGGCCTGGGCGCGGCCCTCGGTGGCGGTGCGGCCGACCGAGGAGGAGGCGGTCGCGTGGCCGGCGAAGAAGCCGGCGGTGATCAGGACCAGGCCGAGCAGGGCGCAGACCAGGGAGTCGGCGAGGGAGAGCAGCAGGCCGGCGGTGGTCACGCCGATGGAGACGTAGAGGGCGCCGCGCCGGCCGAGTCGGCCGGAGAGCCGTCCGGCGGCGGCGGAGGTGCCGGTGCCGACCAGGTAGACCACGAAGATCGAGGCGGCGATCGACTCGGGGAGGTGGAACGGCGCGGCGATCAGCCGGTAGCCGACGGTGTTGTAGACCGCGCCGAACACCGCCATGAACAGCAGGCCGAGCGCGTACAGCCGCACCAGCAGGGGGTTGCGCAGGTGCCGTCCGACGGTCCGGGCGAGCGCGCGGGCGTCCACCGGGGCGGGGGTGAAGTGCCGGGCGGCGGGGATCAGCAGCCGGAAGGCGAGGGTGGCGAGCAGGGCGAGGACGGCGGAGGCGGCGAGGCCCCAGCGCCAGCCGAGTCCGGCGGCGGTCCAGCCGGAAAGCAGCCGGCCGCCCATTCCGCCGATGCTGTTGCCGGCCACGTACAGGCCCATCGCGGAGGGCAGGGCGCTGGGGTGGACCTCCTCGGCGAGGTAGGCCATGGCGGTGGCGGGGAGCCCGGCCAGCACGGCGCCCTGGAGGACCCGCAGGGTGACGAGGGTGGTGAGGTCCGGCGCGAAGGGCAGTGCGAGGGCGAAGGCGGAGGCGGCGAGGGTGGAGGCCGTCATCACCGCGGTGCGGCCGTACCTGTCGGAGAGCGCGCTGGCCGGGAGCAGTCCGAGGGCGAGGCCGAGGGTGGCGGCGGAGGCCGTCCAGCTGGCCTGGCCGGGGGTGAGGTCGAGGTCGGCCGAGAGGATCGGCAGCAGGCCCTGGGTGGAGTAGAGCAGGACGAAGGTCGCGACCCCGGCGGCGAACAGTGCGAGGTTGGCGCGGCGGAAGGCGCGCTGGCCGGGGCGGTGGCGGTCGTCCGCGGTGGTGCGGGGGGTGGCGGGGGCGGCGGCATCCGGGGTGGTCACGGATGCCCCGGTATCGGAGGGCTGCATGGCGTCGACGGTAGGCCCGCCGCCTTTGATGCGTCCAATGCATGAACAGTGGATGATCGATGCACTGGCGTATGAGTCGAGGTGGTGCGGGGATGTCCGGTCCGGAGGCGGTGGACGGTGGCGAGCAGCGGTACCGGGCGGCCGAGTTGGGGCCGCAGGAGCCGGCCGTGCTGCTGGCGCCCCGGCTCGCGCAGTTCGCGGCGGTGGCGCGGCTGGAGCATGTGACCCAGGCGGCGGCGCTGCTCGGGGTGCCGCAGCCGACGCTGTCGCGCGCGGTGGCCCGGCTGGAGGAGGAGCTGGGGGTGGACCTGCTGGCCCGTCAGGGTCGCACCGTCCGGCTGACCCGGGCGGGCCGGCTGCTGCTGGCCTCGGTGGAGCGGGCACTGGCCGAGGTGGAGCGCGGTGCGGCGGCGGCCCGGGCCGAGGCGGACCCGGAGGTGGGCCTGGTGGCCTTCGGTTTCCTGCACACGATGGGGCCGGACACGGTGCCGGCGCTGCTGCGGGGCTTTCGCGCGGAGCACCCGCGGGTGCGGTTCCAGCTGGTGCAGGACTACGGCGCGGCGATGCTGGAGCGGTTGCGGGCGGGGGAGTTGGACCTGTGCCTGGTCGCGCCGCTGCCGGACGATCCGGCGTTCGTCGCCCGTCCGCTGGACGAGCAGCGGCTGCACCTGGTCGTCCCGGGGGACCACCGGCTGGCGGGGCGGCGGCGGATCCGGCTGGCGGAGGTGGCGGAGGATCCGTTCGTCGGCCTGGAGCAGGGGTACGGGCTGCGCGCGATCACGGAGGGGTTCTGCGCGCAGGCCGGGTTCGTCCCCCGGCTGGCGTTCGAGGGGGAGGAGGCGGAGACGCTGCGCGGGCTGGTGGCGGCCGGGCTGGGGGTGGCGCTGCTGCCGCCGGCCCTGGTGCCGAGGCCGGGGGTGGTGGAGCTGGAGGTGACGGCGCCGCGCACCCGGCGGGCGATCGGGCTGGCCTGGGCGGCGGGGCGGCCGCTGACCCCGCCGGCGCGGGCCTTCCGGGACTTCGTGCTGTCCCGGCGGGGGCGGTTGGTGCAGCACGACTGACGGCTTCGCGGCGGCCGGTCGGCGCTTTGGCGGATCGTATGGACCGGTCGGTGGAATTCCGGGTGGAGTTTGGACCATCAGGTGTTGTCCGCGGTGGTGGGTCTACGCGCGTAGGGGCTATATTTCCGCAATGGAACAGCAGATCCCCGTCACCACCGCGGGCACGGGCCCGCGCATCCCCACCGCCGACCAGATCCGCCGCGCGCCGAAGGTCCTCCTGCACGACCACCTGGACGGCGGGCTGCGCCCCGAGACCGTGGTCGAGCTGGCCGCCGCCTGCGGCTACCAGGGCCTGCCCACCACCGACGCCAAGGAGCTCGGCGAGTGGTTCCGCGAGGCCGCCGACTCCGGCTCGCTGGTCCGCTACCTGGAGACCTTCGCGCACACCTGCGCCGTGATGCAGACCCGTGACGCGCTGATCAAGGTCGCCGCGGACTGCGCCGAGGACCTGGCCGCCGACGGCGTGGTGTACGCCGAGGTCCGCTACGCCCCCGAGCAGCACCTGGAGGCCGGGCTGAGCCTGGACGAGGTCGTCGAGGCCGTCCAGGAGGGCTTCCGGCTCGGAGAGGCCAACGCCCGCGAGGCCGGCCACCGGATCCGCGTCGGCACCCTGCTGACCGCGATGCGGCACGCCGCCCGTTCCACCGAGATCGCCGAGCTGGCCAACCGCTACCGGGACCGCGGCGTGGTCGGCTTCGACATCGCCGGCGCCGAGGCCGGCTTCCCGCCCACCCGCCACCAGGCCGCCTTCGACTACCTCAAGGGCGAGAACAACCACTTCACCATCCACGCGGGCGAGGCCTTCGGCCTGCCGTCGATCTGGGAGGCCCTGCAGTGCTGCGGCGCCGACCGGCTCGGCCACGGCGTGCGGATCGTCGACGACATCACGGTGGGCGAGGACGGCACGGTCGAGCTCGGCCGACTGGCCGCGTACGTGCGCGACAAGCGCGTCCCGCTGGAGATGTGCCCGACCTCCAACATCCAGACCGGCGCCGCCTCCTCGTACGCCGAGCACCCGATCGGCCTGCTCAGCCGGCTGAAGTTCCGGGTCACCGTGAACACCGACAACCGGCTGATGAGCGGCACCAGCATGAGCCGGGAGTTCGGCCACGTGGTGGACGCCTTCGGCTACACCCTGGGTGACCTGGAGTGGTTCACGGTGAACGCGATGAAGTCGGCGTTCCTGCCCTTCGACGAGCGGCTGGCGATGATCAACGACGTGATCAAGCCGGGCTACGCCGAGCTGAAGGCGGAGTGGCTGTTCAGCGGGGCCGCCGGCGCGAACTGAGCCGCCGGGGCGGCGCGGCCGCTCCTTCCGGTCCTTCCGGTCGGATGAACACCGCTCTCCTGCAAGAGAGTTGGCGTTCATCCGACTACTCACTCGGGTGAGTGAACGCCCTTTGGTCCCCGCGCGACCGGCTCACTACGGTGTGCCCGTCATTGCCGACACGTCGCGGCGGCGGTCGCCCGTGCGCCGGTCCCGTGCGTGAAACTCGGCCACCGACGAGGACCCAAAGGGGACCAACCATGAAGCAGGCTCTCAAGGCCGCCGGCACCGCCGCGCTCGGCATCGCCATCGCGGCGGTCGGCGCCGGTACCGCCTCCGCGGTCGACGGCCAGGCGGCCGGCGGCCTCGGGCTGCCCACCGGCGCGTTGACGAACCCGGCCGTGACCGGTGCGGTCACCGACACCGCCGCCAAGCTGCCCGCGACCGGCAAGGTGACCGAGACGCTGGGCACCCTCGCCCCGACCGTCGGCCAGGCCGTCCCGGCCGGCGACACCCCGCTGGCCGGCGTCACCCAGCAGCGCGGTGCCCTCCCGACCGTCCCCGGCCTGGACAAGACCCCGATCGGCGGGCTGACCAGCACCCTCCCGGCGCTCCCCGGTCTGACCGGCTGATCCACGCTCCACGCACGGCGACGGGCCGTCCACCCCGGGACTTCCGGGGCGGGCGGCCCGTCGCCGGGGGGGGCGGGGGGGGGGCGCGGGGGCGGCCGCGGGGGGGGCGGCCCCGCCGCGGGGGCAGGAAGAGCGGAGCCGCGGGCGGCGGGCGCGCCCGCGCGGCC
>NZ_JBEZUT010000029.1:0-42895 GCF_040636595.1 Kitasatospora sp. NPDC036755 | reverse complement strand
GAGGAGCCCATGTCCTCCTGGAGGCCGGGACATTGGAGCGCGCCCCGGCCGGTGCCGCGCTGGTCGTACATGACCAGCCGGTAGTCCTTGAGGACGGGCTCCAGCTTGCCCGCGATCCGCTTCATCGCCGGGACGCCGGGCTGGCCGGGGCCGCCGGTGAGGAACAGCAGGTCGCCCTTGGGGGCGGTGGTGTTGCCGGCTACGGCTACCGCGAGGTCGAGGGTGCCGGGGACGGCGCCACGGTGGTCGAGTGGGACGGTGAGGGTCCCGCAGGTGAACTCGGGCGCGTCCGGGCAGGGCGCCTGACCGGTGATCCCGCCGCCGGGGCGGGCCGGGGCGACCTGGGCGCCGGTTCCGGTGGAGGCGCCCGTGGAGATCCCGGTGGAGACTCCGGAGGAGACCCCGGAGGAGACCCCGGTGGAGGCGAGGGCGGGGGTGGCCAGGGTGGTGCCGGCGACCACCGCGACGGCGCCCAGCAGGGCGGCGAAGCGGCCGCGCGTGCTCGTCATGTTCGTCCTTCCGCTCGCACCGCGCCGGGCCGGCGCGGTCACGGAAGCAGCCTGCGCCCCGGGAGACTTCGAAGCGAGCGGATATCCGGGGATGCGGCCAGGGACGAACCCCCGCAGCGGGTCAGGGCGTACCCCGACGGCGGGTCACGGCGTACCCCCGCAGCAGGTCAGGGCGTACCCCCACGGCAGGTCAGGACGCCCCCGACGACGGGTCGGAGCGACTCCCCGCAACCGGTCAGGCCAGCGCCCGCGGCAGCACAACCCGCACCCACTCCTCCGGCTGCGACAGGTGCGGGGCGTGCCCGGCTCCCTCGTACAGGTGGCGCTCCGCCTTGGGCAGCGAGAGGTCGATCAGGTCCAGCACCTCGCCGAACATCGGCGCGCTGTCGTCGCTCTGGGTGAGAAGGGCGGGCTCGCCGTAGCGCGCGAGCCCAGCGAGGTCGAGGTCGAGGGCGTCCGGGTCGCGCAGCTCGTCCAGGTACGTGGGCGCGTTGCGGATGTAGGTGTGCCGGACGGGTGCGGGCAGCTGCTCCCAGGCGCCGGGGCCGAAGGCGAGGCTATCCACGAACAGCTCGGCGGCGGCGGCCGACTCGGCCTGCTCCAGCAGCTCCCGGACGGCGGCGATCCGGTCGGCGAAGGCGGTGCCGATCGGCCGCAGGTCCGGGTCGGCGAGCAGGACGCCGGAGCCCGGCGGCTCGTGCACGGCGATCCCGCGCAGCAGGTCGGGCCGGGCGGTGGCGAGCCGGAGGGTGACCAGCGCGCCGTAGGAGTCGCCGTAGGCGAAGGCGGGCGCGAGGCCCAGTCCCTGGATCAGTCCGGCCAGGTCGGCCGCGTCCTCGTGCACCGAACCCTGGGTGAGCAGGTCCTCGCTGCGGCTGTGCCCCCGGCGGTCGTAGGCGACCGCGGTGGTGGACTCCGCCAGGCCCGGCAGCACCCGTGCCCAGGAGTCCGCGTCGCTCCAGGAACCGTGCACCAGGACGACGCCGGGGCCCTCGCCGTGGGCCTCGTAGTGCAGCGCCACCCCGTTCACCCTGATCTCGGCCATCACGAGCCTCCCGGTCTCGGCGGTGCTCCCCCACCCAGACTGACACAACCACCCGGAAGGCTCAGATCCTCCGGTCGCGGGCCCGGTGTGCCCCTGGAGCCCCGTTCCGGCGGCCCTTCCGCCCCTCGCCTCCGCGCCGCCCCGGCCCCGGGCCCGCCCGCCCGCCGACCGGTACCTCCCGGTACCACCCGGTACCTCCCGGGCACCGCCGGGTCAGCTCATCACCCGCACCGGCGGCTCGTCCCTCGTCCCGTCCTCCGCCACCACCGTGAACCGCTCCGAGCCCGAGACCGACAGGTCCACCGGATAGAGGGACGCGGTGTCGTTGACGTCCAGCACGGCGCTCTGCCGCCCGGTCGCCGCCTCCACCCTGGTCACCCGGCCCCGGGTCATCGCCCACACCGAGCCGCCGTCCACCACCAGGCCGGTCACCTGGTCGTCCAGCCCGGCCGTCCACCGCTTGCGGCCGTCCGTGAGCGAGTACGCCAGCAGCCGGCCGGTGGCGGTCCGGCTCGGGTGCTTGCCGCCACTGATGCCGACGTCGCCGGGCTTCTCGCCGGGTACGACGAACAGGTCCCCCACCACCACCCCGCCGAACAGCGGCCGGGCGCTGAACTCGTCGAAGGCGTGCAGCCCGCCCAGCATCACGTCCAGGTCGTACTCGTCCCCGGCGACCGCTATGGCCGCCTGCTGCCGGCCGCTCCGGTCGAAGCTGAGCACCGCGTGGGTGCCGCGCTCGGCCTGGGCGTCCACCCACACCGCGAGCGGGTCGACCGACACCACCGCGAGGTTCTTCAGCCCGCCGGCCGCGGGCAGCACGATCCGCCGCTGTTCACGGCCGTCCGCGGGGGTCAGCGTGCGCAGCACGGGCTGGGTGGCGTCGCCGCACTGCGCGACCGTGACGGCGTCCGCGGGCCCGCCCGCGACCTGCAGCGGGGCGCAGCCGGGATCGGCCGGGCTGCGCCACAGGTCCCGGCCGTCGGCCAGCCGTACGGCGCGCCAGCCGGTCTTCTCCTGGAGCAGGGCCTGCTGCCCGGCCACCGCGACGACGTCCGGTGCCGCGTCGTCGCCGTCGCGGGCGGGCGCGTCCACGGCGGCGGTCCAGCCCTCCCTGCCGTCGTCGAGGTCGAGGGCGGTGACGGCGGCGCACGGCTTGTCGTGCGCCGCATGGCCGATCAGGCCGACGGCGCCGCCGCGGCCCGTCCCGTCGGAGCCGGTCGCCCGGCTCATCGCGCACACCGTGTCCTCCCCGGGCGGGGTCCAGCGCCAGGCGACGGCCCCGGTGGCGCGGCGGTACGCCACCACCAGGTCGGGCCGGGCCCGCACGACGAGGTCCCCGCTGGTCCAGCTGCCCACCGCGCGGATCGTGGACGGCCGGTCCAGCGGCGCCTTCCAGGAGTCGTTGAGGCCGTCCCCGGCGAAGCCGACGAAGATCCCGAGCCCCAGCAGCGCCCCGACGGCGGCGGAGGGGAACCCGGTCCTCGGGTGGATCAGCGCCCAGACGAAGCCCGCGCCGCAGGGCATCAGCCCGAGGATGCTGATGATCCCCATGAACGCGAGGCTGTCGCCGCCGAACCCGTTCGCCGGGCCGAACAGCACCGCCAGCCCCATGGTCGCGAACATCGCCCCCAGCACTCCGCCGGAGACCACCATCCAGGTCTCCTTGTCCCAGGCGAACCCCGGGCCCCACCTGGCTCGCCACCTCGCCCGGACGACACTGTCCTCGGCCTGAACGGCCATGCCGGTTTCTCCCCTGCGACGCGCCGCCCACCGCGTCGGGGCGACGATCATCGGATCGTCGCAGAGCGAGCCATGATCCGAAACAAAGAGCAGGGAAAACCCCGGCCATGACCGCACATACCCAGGGCCGGCCCCGTTCCCTCCGCCCCGCCCGGCCTGCGGAAATCGATTGTCCGCCGGCACGGCGCTGACTAGCGTTGCCCGGCATGACCACGACTCCCACCACCCCCGACTGGCGCACGGCGAACCGCGCCAACTGGGACGAGCGCGTCCCCGTGCACGCCGACGGCCCGTTCTACGACCTGCCCGGCTTCGTCGCGGGCCGTGACACCCTACGGGACTTTGAACCCACCGAGGTCGGCGACGTCACCGGCCGCACGCTGCTGCACCTCCAGTGCCACCTCGGGCTCGACACCCTCTCCTGGGCCCGCCGCGGCGCCGTCGTCACCGGGCTCGACTTCTCCGCCCCGGCCGTCGCGGCCGCCGAGGGCCTCGCCGCCAGGATCGGCGCCACCGACGCCCGCTTCGTCACCGCCGACGTCTACGAGGCCGCCGAGGCCCTCGACGGACGGACGTACGACATCGTCTACACCGGCTTCGGCGCGCTCTGCTGGCTCCCCGACCTCACCCGTTGGGCCCGGACGGTCGCCGCGCTCCTCACCCCCGGCGGCTTCCTCTACCTCGCCGAGCACCACCCGGTGGCCGACGTCCTCGCCGACGACGGGCGCGGCTTCGAGGAGGACTACTTCGAACGGACCCCGATCGTCGTCGACTACCCCGGCACCTACGCCGACCCGGACGCCCGGCTCGACGCCACCGTCACCGTCCAGTGGCAGCACGGCCTCGGCGACGTCGTCACCGCCCTGGCCGCCGCGGGCCTGCGCCTGGACTTCCTGCACGAGCACGCCCACGGCCACTTCCGCGTCCCGGCCGGCTCCCCCGCCCCGCAGACCTACTCGCTCCGGGCCACCAGGCCGCGGTGACCACGCCCGGGCCGCCGCGCCGGCCTCGCGGCGGCGCCGGGGGCGTCCGTCGCACGGCGGGCAGGTCGCAACCCCTCAGCTCCAGCCCGTGTCCCCGCCCCGGTCCCCGCCCGCGGCCGGCTCCCCGCCCGGCACCCAGTTCCCGTGCAGTCCCAGCGGCACCCGCACCGGCAGGTGGACGCGGGCGACGGGCTCGCCGGTGAAGTCCTGCGCGGACAGGATCACCAGGTCCGCCGCACCGCGCGCCGGGTCGTGGACGTACGCCATCAGGTACCCGTCGTCCTCCGCCGCCGGCGACTCGGCGGGGACGAACACCGCCTCGCCCACGGCGCCGTCCCGCCCGAACTCGTGGGCCTCGACGGTCCCGCGGAGCAGGTCGTGCTTGAGCAGGGCGTTGCTGAAGCCCTCGTCCGGGCGGTCGTCCCCGGGGCCGGTCGGCGGCGCGTAGAGCTCGACGGCGGCCGCGTAGCCGTAGCGGTAAGGGCGGCCGGTGTGGCGCGAGTTGAGGCGGGGGAACTCCTGGACCCGGTCGTCCAGCCGTTCCTCCCGCACCGTGCCCGCCGCCAGGTCGAGCGTCCAGCGGTCGAGCGTGGGCCGGCTGGCGCCGATGGCGCGCAGGTCCATGCCCGACGGGTGCCGCACCACGTCGACCACCAGCACGTCCGGCGTCCGCTCGTACGCGTTGAGGGTGTGCCCGACCAGGTGCGGGGTGAGCTCGAACCACCGCACCGGGCCGCCCTCGCGCGGCATCACCCCGACCCGGGCGGCACGCCGCTCGTCCCAGGTGAAGGGCACTCCGGTGGCCAGGTGCGCCGCGCTGAACACCACCGGTGTGTCGTACAGCAGCACGAACCGCTCGGTCAGCGCGAAGTCGTGCATGTACGGGTTGCCCGGCACCTCGATCAGCGTGCTGCGCCGGACGGTCCCGGCGGCGTCCATCACGATGTGCTGCACCTGCTCGGAGCCGTACCGGAAGGCCAGCGAGTGCAGTTCCCGGGTGTGCGGGTCGAGGATCGAGTGGGCGTTGGCGCTGTACCCCTGCGGCGTGGCGCCCAGCGCGCACGGCCCCACCGTGTCCAGCTCGTAGGTGAGTTCGTACGGGCGGATGCCGCCCTCGATCAGCGCGTAGGTGCGCCCGGCCAGGCCCGCGACCTGCACGTTGGGGGAGATGTCGAGCCGCTCGTCGACGGGCGTGCCGCGCCGGGGCTCGCCGAGCCGGTCGGCGACGGCACCGGAGCGGACCCAGCGGTTGCGGTACCACTCGGCCCGGCCGTCGCGGATCCGGACGCCGTGCACCATGCCCGCGCCGAGGGTCCACAGGTGGGCGGCGGGGTCCTCGATGCCCAGCGGGTTGGGGCCGTTGCGCAGGTAGCGGCCGTCGAGGTGGACCGGTATCCGGCCGGTGACGGGCAGGTCGTGGACGGTGACCTCCTCGGTCACCGGGGCGAAGTTCCCGGACAGGTAGCGGTTGCGGGCCGTACTGCTGCGGATCGGGTCGGCGCGAGCCGTGCCGCTGCGGATCGGGTCGGTGCGGATCGGGTCGCCGGTGCTCATGGTGTCTGCCTCTCGTCCGGTGATCGGGTGTCGGCTCCGAACGCCCGCCCCAGGGCGGCCATCAGCGCCTCGTAGCGCGCCCCGGCCTCGGCCGGCGCGAAGTGGCCGGCGAGCTCCAGGCTCACCGCGCCGTGGGTGGCCGCCCAGAAGAGCTTGGAGACCTCGTGGGCGTCGCCGGGCCGGAAGACCCCGGCCGTCACACAGGCCTGCACCGCGGCCACCGAGGCGCCGAACGCGCTGTCGGCCACCGCCAACGCCTCGGCGCCGGGGCGGAATCCGGGCACCGGCTGCTCGAACATCACCCGGTAGTAGGCGGGTTCGGCGATCGCCCGCTCGCGGTACGCGCGGCCGAGCTCGGTCAGGTACGCCAACGGGTCGCTGCCGCGCGGGACTTGTTCCTGGGCCCGGCGCAGTCGCGCGAAGCCCTCCCGGTACAGCGCGTCGAGCAGCCCCTCCTTCCCGCCGAACATCGTGTACAGCACCTTGGTCGAGGAGCCGACCTCGGCGGCGATCCGGCGCACGGTCAGCGCGGCGGGGCCTTCGGCGACGAGGAGGGAGATGGCGCGGTCGAGGATCACGGCGCGGACGGCGTCCTGGCCGATCCGCTGCGCGTCCTGGTAGGGCGTGCTCATGGGTAACAACGTAACCCATCGGAAACAGTGTTACCACCCTTCGCCCGCAAGGGGTTTCGAAACCCGGGCCGACCCGGCGCGGCGCACCCGACCGGACCTCACCCGCACCCGCACCCGCACCCGCACCCGCACCGCCGAACGAACGGGCCGAGACGGCGGAGCGCGTCGCCGACCGTCCGCCACGGCGCGCCAACCCTGCGCCACGGGTGGAGAGTTGACACAGGCCGCGGACCCGCCCGGGGCGGCCCGGAGCCACCCGCACACAGGGTCTCCACATCGTGCTGAGCCGACCGGGTGCACCTCGGCACCGGACAGTACGCGTACGCCCGGTCGGCTCGTTCTGCAGTACATGCCTCCCCAGAAGCCCCCTCCGTTCCCGCTGCCCGCGCCCAGCACCACAGGGAGGAGGTTCCCGTGGCCGTGATCGGCCGTGCGACGGCCACCGTGGTCGCGCTGGGCATCCTGCTCATCCCGGCGGCCGTCACCGCCGGCTCCGACCTGCCGCCCGAGCTCGGCGCGGGCTGGTGGGAGGTGTCGGCCGGCGCCGCCAACGTCCGGGTCGACCACTTCGGTGAGGACACCGTCATCGGACTCGCCCGTTCGGGTGACCGGGTGGAGGTGGTGGACACCTGGACCTCGCCGCTCGGCGCCCGCTGGGCGAAGGTCATGGTGGTGCGTACCCGGGTCTCCGGCTGGGTCCTGTGGTCCCTGCTCGCGCACCGCGACCCGTCCTCGGAACCGTAGAATCCGCCTGTACACATCAGGAGGGAATTCGCGTGTTCCGAGCGCAGCGTCCGCGCACCGCAGAGCTGGCCCCGTGGCAGGGGGAGGAGCCGGTCACCGGCGTCGCCCTGCTGCTGCCGGGCGGATTCATCCGCAGTCGGCGCGCACCGATGAGGGTCGCCGAGCTGGGCCTGCGGGACCTGGCCGCCGAGCTCACCGAGCGCGGCCGGCCGCACGGTCTCGCGGTGCACCTGCTGCGCTACCGCGTCGGCGGCTGGAACGGCGCCGACGCCGACACCGCCGTCGACACCCGCTGGGCGCTCGACGAACTCACCCGGACGTACCCGGGCGCACCCGTCGTCCTGATCGGCAATTCACTGGGCGGGCGGGCCGCCTTCTGGTCCGCCGGGCACCCCTCGGTGGTCGGCGTGGCCGGGATCGCGCCCTGGCTGCCCAGCGGCGACCCGGTCGACCAGTTGGCCGGGCGGCGGGTGCTGATCGTCCACGGCACCGGGGACCACAGCACGGCCAGTGCCACCCGGTCCCTCGAGTACGCGCTGCGCGCCCGGCGGGTGGTGCCGGACCTCGCGCGCTACGAGGCCCCGGGAGCCAACCACTACCTGTTCCGCGAGTCCCGCGACATCAGCGCGCTGACCACCGCCTTCACCCTGGCCACCCTGGGCGCCGAGCCCGCTCCGCTGATGGCGGGGGCGGTCTGCACCCGGCTCCCGGCGCGGGTGTAGCCCGCACTCCCCCGCTCCACCCCCCGCGTCCCACGCCCCCGCGTCCCGGGCCTCCCCTGCCGATCGGCAGGGGAGGCCCGGTCGCGTTTCCGCGGGATTCCTGCCGATCGGCACATGTGCGAACGGGGTCCCGGCGGTCAGTCTTGGGGCATCACCACGGCGGCCACCCGGGCCGCCGGGGAAGGAGCCTCCACCGTGTTCGTCGACCGAGCCCAGCGGTTCCCCGCCGTCCGCTTGCAACTGACCGTCCGCCAGTCTCGTGTACTCCTGGGCGGGTCAGTCCGACCCGCACCCGTCCCGACCGCTTCGGAGAACACATGGCCACCACCAAGTCCGCCGCCCTCGCCCTGGGCCTCGCCGCCGTGGCTCTCGCGGCCGCACCCACCGCGCCCGCCCTCGCCGCCGCATCAGCCGGCCCTGCCGGCCCCGCCGGCCGGATACCGCTCACCCGCCTCGATCCGGCCGCCCTCGACGCCGCGTTCGCCGCCCGGCCAGGGGATCCGGCCGCGGGCGCCGTCGCCCGGGTGACAGCCGACGGCCTGGTCTGGCGCGGCAGCGCCGGAGATCCGGTGAGCGGACGGCCCGTGGCACCGAACGCCGCGTTCCGGATCGGCAGCATCAACAAGACCTTCGTCGCCGCAGTGCTGCTCCAACTGGCCGCCGAGCGACGGATCTCACTGGACGGCACCGTCCAGCAGTACCTGCCCGGCACGCTGCCCGCGGCCTTCGCCCTGCCGATCACCGTCCGCCAGCTCCTCAACCACACCAGCGGCCTTCCGCAGGCCGTCGAGGGCCCGGACGTCAAGGACAACGACGACCTGATCGCCCGGCGCTTCACGGTCGAGACGCTCGACGAGGTCGTCCGGCGGACGCTCCACCCCGACCCCGAGAAGGGCCTGCCCGAGCCGAAGCCCGCCTTCGCCCCGGGCGCCGAACAGGAGTACAACAACTTCAACTACCGGCTGGCGGGCCGGATCATCGAGCAGATGACCGGGCACACGATCAGGGAGGAGGTGACGGCCCGCGTCCTGGAGCCGCTCGGCCTGCGGCACACCGAGGTGACGGAAGGCAGGCCCGCGATGCCCGAGCCCCGCCTGGCCGGCTACTACCCCGACAACGCCCACATCCCGACGGACGTCTCCGAGCAGGGCGGCAACCCTGAATCGATGGTGTCCACCCCGGCCGACCTCGACCGCTTCCTGCGCGCCCTGCTGGACGGCGAACTCCTGCCTCCCCAGCAGCTGCGGGAACTGTTCACCCTGCCGCGGGACGCCTCCGGCCGGCCGGTGCCCGTGCGCGGGGCGGGCGAGTGCCGGTTCGGGCCGGACAAGGGGCGGGCCTGCTACAGCGCCGGACTGATGGCCATCCCCCTGCAGGACGGCACGGTGGTCTGGGGCAAGACCGGGCACGACCTCGGGTACGCCGACGGCCTGTTCGCCACGCCGGACCTGCGCAAGCGGCTGGTCTACTCCGTCGGCACCTGGGAGCCCACCCCGGCACCGGCGCTCCGCCTCGCCGTCACGGCCTTCGGCCCCTTCGCTTCCTGAGCCCGGCCGCACCCGCCCGTCCCCGGCGCCGCCCGCCCCGCCCTCCGCCACCGCCCCCACCCCGGGAGGAAACCGCGTGATCGCCGTCCCCGACGGGCTCGCCCGCACCACCGTCGACCGCGAGGGAGCCCCCGGCGCGGCCTGGATCGCCGGACTCCCCCGCCTCGCCACCGAGCTGCTGGACCGCTGGGACTGCGCGCCGGACGGCCCGGCCACCCACGGCGGAGTCGGCCTGGTCCTCCCGGTCCGACAGTCGGCGGGGCGCACCGCCGTGCTGAAGGTCTCCTTCCCTCACCCGGGCAACGTCCACGAGCCGGACGCCTTCGCGGTGTGGGCGGGCCGGGGCGCCGTCCGGCTGTACGAACGGTGCGACGGGCGGTTCGCGATGCTGCTCGAACGTGCGAGCCCGACGACGCTCGCGGAGGTCCGGGACGGCGACGAGGTACTGACGGTCGCCGGGCGGCTCAGCCGCCGGCTCGCCGTCCCGGCGCCACCGGGCCTGCCCCGGCTGAGCGAGCGGGCAGCCGACTGGGAGGCCCGGCTGCGCGCCGACGCGGCCTCCCTGCCCCACGCCCTGCCGGCCCGCACGGTGGGCGCCGCCCTCGCGACCGTCCGCGAACTCGGGCGCGCCCAGCCCGGCGTGCTCGTCCATGGCGACCTCCACCCCCGCAACATCCTGCGGGCCGAGCGCGAACCCTGGCTGGCCGTGGATCCGAAGGGGTACGCCGGAGACCGGGCCTACGACGGCGGCACCCTGCTCACGGTCCACGCCCTGACCCTGCTCGACGCGCCGGACCAGCACCGAACAGTCCTGCGCGCGCTCGACGTCTTCGCCGAGGCCGCCGAGCTGGACCGCGAACGCACCCGCCGCTGGGCCCAACTCCACGCCGTCCGAGCCGCGTTCCGAGGCCGGCGGCACGGCTTCCGGCGCGCCCGGAGCGGCCCCGAGCGTGACCGGCTCACCCGGTACGCGGACGGTCTCGCCGAGGCACTCACCCCGGCCCGGTGAGTCCGCGCCGGCCCGTTGGACCACGCCCGTCGCGGACCCCGCGCCGCTCCGGGCGCCGAAATCGCGTTGGCGGTCGACGGTCCGCACTGCCTATGGTCGGGGGATGACCACACGAACCTTCCGCATCATGGTGCGCGGCGTCTTCGACGGCCTCACCGAGGACCAGCGCGCCGACCTGCTCGCCGCCGCCCCCGAGCACGACGTCCTGCGCGCCGCGTTCACCCGCGAGGGGCACCTCAGCTACGACCTCTCCGCGCGCACCGCCTTCACCTTCCGCTTCCTCGACGAGGGCGAGGCCGAGGAGGACATCCTGGAGGCCACCGAGCGGGCCGAGCAGTCGGCGCGCGACTGGCTCACCGAACGCGGCTACGGCTGGAAGAACCTCCGCTCCCAGGCCGAGGACCTCTCCCAGGCGCCCCTCGGCAAGCGACAGCGCCGCGCCGCCGGCACCGCCCGCTGACCCGACCCCTCCCCCCCCGGCCACCTCCTTGAGGGCTCCGCATGGAGATATGCTTGAGCAGTCAAGGAGGTGGCAAATGACAGAGCACCCGGAACACCCGGAGCAGACCGAGCGCACGGAGCCGACCGGGACCGCCCCGGCCGCACCGAACCCCGGCACGAGCCCGAACCCCGGCACGAGCCCCGGCCCCGACCCGTTGGACACCGCCCTGCGGCTGGTCCGCGCCCAGACCGCCCTGGTCAAACGCTTCGACGCGAGCCTCGGCGGCCTGCACGGCGTCAGCCTGGCCGACTTCACCATGCTGCTCCACCTCTCCCAGGCCCCCGGCGGCCGGATGCGCCGGGTCGACCTCGCCGAAGCCCTCGGGCTCACCGCCTCCGGCGTGACCCGCGGCCTCGCACCGCTGGAGCGGATCGGCCTGGTCGCCCGGGAGGCCGCCGCCCGTGACGCCCGGGTGGCCTACGCCGCCCTCACCCCTACCGGCCGCGAACGGCTCGCCGACATGCTGCACACCGCCCGCCAGGTCGCCGCCGACCACTTCGCGGCGGACCGCTGGACCCCCGAGGACCTCGGCCGGCTCTCCACCCTGCTCACCCGCCTCGGCGGCACCGCGCCCGGCCAACGCCTCGGCTGAGAGCCCCGCTCCCGGCCGGGCCCCCTCCCGACCGAGCCCCACTCCCGGCCGGGCCGCACGCCCCCGGGCACACCGCCCCCACCCCACCCGCCGTTCCACCCCACGTCCTAGGCTGGCCCCGCACCACTCGCACCACTCGCACCACCCGTACCACCCCGACCCCGCGGAGGGCAGCACCATGACCGACACCCCCGGCACCGGGCCCGGCCGGGAGCAGGCCCTCGCCGACGCCCAACGCGCGCACTGGCAGCAGACCTACACCGCCAACCCCGGGATGTACGGCGAGCAACCCTCCACCCCGGCCGAGTACGCCGCCGAGGTGTTCGCCGCCGCCGGGGCACGGGACGTGCTGGAACTCGGCGCCGGGCACGGCCGGGACGCACTGCACTTCGCCCGGGCCGGCTTCCACGTGCTGGCCACCGACTTCAGCCCGACCGGTCTGCGGCAGCTGCGCGCCGCCGCGGCGGACCAGGGCCTGGCCGACCGGCTCTCGGCCCTCACCCACGATGTCCGCACCCCGCTGCCCCTCCCCGACGCCTCCGTCGACGCGGTCTTCGCCCACATGCTGCTCTGCATGGCGCTCTCCACCGAGGAGATCGAGGCGCTGGTCGCCGAGGTCCGCCGGGTCCTGCGCCCGGGCGGCACCCTCGTCTACACCGTCCGCCACACCGGTGACGCCCACTACGGCGCAGGCACCGGCCACGGGGACGACATCTGGGAGCACGGCGGCTTCGCCGTCCACTTCTTCCCCCGCGAGCTGGTGGACTCGCTCGCCGAGGGCTGGCACCTGACCGAGGTCCACCCCTTCGAGGAGGGCGAACTGCCCCGCCGCCTCTGGCGCATCACCCAGGAGACCCCCCGATGACCGCCCCCGACGCCGCCACCCCGGAGACGACCGCCCCCGAGGCGGCCATCCCCGAGGCGATCGCCCCCGAGGCCGCCGCTTCCGGAACCGCCGTTTCCGGAACCGCCGCGCGGGCCGCCGGCCTCGCCCCCGATCTCACCGTCGACGGCACCGGGCTGCTCTGTGTCCAGCTCCTGCTCCGGCTGCGCGCCCGGATCGCGCACCTCCCCGCCGGCGCGGTGGTGCACATCCACACCACCGACCCCGCCGCCCCGCTCGACCTCCCCGCCTGGTGCCACCTGACCGGCCACGAGTACCTCGGTCCGGTGCCGCACGAGGCCTCCGACCGCGAGGTGTACGCGCTGCGCCTCACCTCGGCCCCGGTCCCCACCCGCCCCGACCGCCCCTGGCACCCGGTGCCCGACACCGACACCGACACCGACACCGACACCGACTGACCGGTACCCCGCTCGCCCACGGCACCCGGAAAACCCCGCGCGCCCGCCCGCACCACCGGGACAGACTGCTGCCCATGCCCGCAGCCGACGCCCCGCCCCCACCCAAGCCTCCGCCCACGCCCCCACCCCCGCTCCCCACCGCCAACCACCTCCTCGGCCGGCCGCCCGACGCCCGCCTCCTGCTGCTCAACTGCGACGACCTCGGCCTGCACGAGTCCGTCAACCTCGCCGTGATCGACGCCGTCCGGAACGGCATCGCCGCCTCCTGCAGCCTGATGACGCCCTGCGCCGCCGCGCCGCACGCGCTCCGGCTGCTGCGCCGGCACCCGGAGGTCCCCTTCGGCGTCCACCTGACGATGGTCTGCGAGTCCGCTGACCTCCGCTGGGGCCCGCTCACCGCCCGAGACCGGGTTCCCTCCCTGCTCGACGCCTCGGGCGCGTTCTTCGCCCCCACCCCCGCCGGACGCGCCGCGCTACTCGCCCAGGCCCGGCTCGACGAGGTCGAGCGCGAGTTCCGCGCCCAGATCGACGCGGTGGCGGCCGCCGGCCTCGCCCCGACCCACCTGGACTTCCACTGCCTGGCCGACGGCGGCCGCGCGGACATCCTCGACCTCACCCTCGCGCTCGGCGCCGAGTACGGCCTGGCGGTCCGGGTCTGGCTGCCACCCGCGTCGGCCCGGATGCGCGAGCGCGGCCTGCCGGTGGTGGACCGCGGCTTCCTCGACAGCTTCACCGTCCCGTTGGACGACAAGCCCGCCCACTACGCCCGCCTGCTCGCCGCCCTCCCGCCGGGCCTCACCGAGTGGGCCCTGCACCCGGCCCTGGCCAGAGCGAACTCCCAGGCCCCGGGGGATGGTTGGGACGTCCGGCGCACCGACCACGCGTTCCTGGTCTCCCCCGAGGCCCGTCGGCTGCTCACCGAACACGGCATCACCGTCCTCGGGTACCGCACGCTCCAGGAGGCCTGGCAGCGGGCCCGAGCACGGTCCGCGCCCCCGACCCCGCCCGGTGTGCCACGATGAGGAGGCACGAACGATCCAGTGCCACTGGGAGGTTGACCACCGTGGACCCGATCATCAGCTGCCGCTGGCAGGACCCGAACGGCGAGTGGGCCCTGACCGTCGGCCACAACGGCGCCGACTGGGAGCTGCTCGCCTCCGCCCCTTCCTGGTCGGAGTCGATCCCCTTCGCGAACCCGGAGGAGGTCCGCCGCCTCGCCCAGGCCCTGCTGGACCTGCCCGCCGAACCCGAGCCGTACGAGTTCGAGTGGCAGCTCTCCCGCACCGGTCCGGACCCGGCCGGGGGCGAGTCGCGGCCCCACTTCGCGACCTTCGCCGTCGGCCTCGACCCCACCGACGACCACCGCCCGTACCTCGCCTACCAGTCCTACTACGACCTGGGCCGGGCGACCGGACTCGGCCTGGAGGTGATCTGCGAGGACCCGCCGGTCGACCACCTCCGCGCCCAGGCCCACGCCTTCCTCACCACCTACCCGGGCCCCACCCGCCGGTAGCCGCCCGACGCGGACCGGCCGACCGGCGCCGCCCCACCGGCGCCCACCCCACCCGCGCCCGCCGAACCGGCCCCGGCTCACGCCACGGCGCGCACCGCCCACTCCATCTCCGCCGCCCGGCTCTCGGGCGGGGACCAACCGTTGACCACCGCCAGCAGCTCCAGGTACCGCTCCCGCCGCGGATCGGCCATCGCCCCCAACCGCTCCGCCAACCGGTCGCGCACCGCCCCGGCATCCCCCGGCACCGCCCCCGCGCACCACCGCCCGTACCGTTCCACCAGCTCCGCGACCACGGCGGCCGCCTCCGCCGACCCCGGCTCCACCCCGGCCGCGACCGCCGGTCCGGCCAACTCCCCGACCGCTACCGCCAGTCCGGGCCTCGGTACACGCGATCCGGCTCCCGCCGCCCCGGCCGCGGACTTCCGGAACACCGTCTCGGCGACCTCCGCCTCCGCGGCCTCCGCCTCGGCGAGCCCCCGCAGCAGCGCCCGGAACCCGGCGTCGCCCGCCAGCCGCGCCAACTCCACCCAGGCCTCGATCTGTTCGACCGACGGATCCTGCGGCAGCTCCGGCGTCAACGAGCGCGCCGCGGCCGCGAACCGCTCGCCGCCGCTCCCCGCCCCACCGCCCCCGATTCCGCCGAACACCCCCGCCAGGAACTCCCCGATCAGGCGCTCCCGTTCGTCCTCCGTGAGCCGGGCCAAGCGGTGCACGAGCGTCAACTCCTCAGGTGTGGAACCGAGTCTGGCCACCGCCCCGAGCACGGCGCGCCGCAGCCGCAGCACCCGGATCCGGAGGTCGATCGCCTCCGCCTGCGCGGCGGCGACCTCGGCCGGCACCAGTTCGCGCTCCACCACCCGCCGGATCACGGACAGTCCGAGCCCGAGCTCCCGCAGGGTGCGGACCAGTTCCAGGCGCGCGACGGCGTCGGCGCCGTACCGCCGGTGGCCGGCCGGATTGCGGTCGGCCGGCGACACGATGCCCGCGTCCGAGTAGAAGCGGACGGTCTTGACCGTCAGTCCCGTCCGCCGGGCCAGCTCACCGATGCCGTACGTCGTGTCGCCGTTCATGACCCCACCCTGCTACCTCCCCCCACGGGAGATGCAAGCCCCCGCCGGGGAGGTGGCCCCCGCCGGAGGCGACCCGGCGGCCGGGATCACGCCCCGCCGGAATCACGCCCCGCCGGAATCACGCCCCCGCCGGAAGCGGCCCCCAAACGGGAGCGGCCCCGGCCGGAGGCACGACCGCCTCCGCCCGGGGCCGGCACCGCCTCCTCCCGGGGCCGGCACCGCCGCCGTCTCAGGCGGTGCGCCGCAGCAGCGCCAGGTACATCGCGTCCGTCCCGTGCAGGTGCGGCCACAGCTGCACGTCCGGGCCGTCGCCGAGCGCCGGGACGCCGGGCAGCAGCGGGCGCGCGTCGATCCACTCGACCCGGCCGCCCTCGGCCCGCAGCACGTCGTCGACGACCGCGCGGGTCTCCGCGAGGTGCGGCGAACAGGTCGCGTAGCCGACCACCCCGCCGACCCGGGTGGCCTCGATCGCCGAGCGCAGCAGGTCCCGCTGGAGCGGGCCGAAGGCCGCGATGTCGGACGGCCGGCGCCGCCAGCGCGCCTCCGGGCGGCGGCGCAGCGCGCCGAGGCCGGAGCAGGGCACGTCGACCAGCACCCGGTCGAAGCCGCCGGAGCGCCAGGCCGGGCGGGTCCCGTCGGCCGCGATCACGGTGTACGGGCCGGGGTTGCCCTCCAGCGCCCGCGCCACCAGTCGGGCCCGGTGGGGCTGCTTCTCGCTCGCGACCAGCGCGGCGCCCCGCTCGGCGGCCAGCGCCCCGAGCAGCGCGGCCTTGCCGCCGGGGCCGGCGCAGCCGTCCAGCCAGAGCCGGTCCGGCCCGTCCAGCGGCGCCGCGGCCAGCGCCAGCGCGACCAGCTGGCTGCCCTCGTCCTGCACGCCCGCCCGGTTCTCCCGGACCGCCTCGACGGAGCCCGGGTCGCCGCCCTCGGCGAGCCGCAGCGCGAACGGGGACCAGCGGCCCGGCTCGGCCTCCGGCAGCGCGTCGGCCAGCTCGCCGACGGTGGCCCGGCCGGGGCGGGCGATCAGGGTGACCTCGGGCCGCTCGTTGTCGGCCCGCAGCAGTTCCTCCATCGCCGTGCGTCCGGAGGCGTCGGGCTGCCAGCGGCCGAGCGAGTCCCAGAGGGCGGAGACCACCCAGCGCGGGTGCGAGTGGACGACGGCCAGGTGGTCCTCGGCGTCCTTGTCGTACGGCGGGGCGACCTGCTCGATCCAGGCGTCCAGGTCGTGGGCGCTGATCCGGCGCAGCACGGCGTTGACGAACTTGGCCTTGCCGTCGCCGAGCACCACCCGGGCCAGCTCGACGGTCGCCGAGACGGCCGCGTGGCTGGGGATGCGGGTGGTGAGCAGCTGGTGCGCGCCGAGCGAGAGGACGTCCAGCACCGGCGGGTCGACCTTGCTGAGCGGTCGGTCGATGCAGGCGGCGATGATCGCGTCGTAGGTGCCCTGCAGGCGCAGGGTGCCGTAGACCAGCTCGGTGGCGAGGGCGGCGTCGCGCCGGTCCATGCCCTTCTGCTCGGCCTCGCGGAGCAGGGAGGGGAGGATCAGGTTGGCGTACGCGTCGCGCTCGTCGACGGCGCGCAGTGCGCGGAACGCGACGATCCGGGCCGGGTCCTTCTTCGGACGGCGGTGCGGGCGGGGGGCGCGCTTGGCGCTGGGGGTGGTCACAGGTGCCTCAAGGTGCTGCGGTGGTTATCAACGAACGACTATCAACGAACGGCTGTCAACGAACTGCTGTCAACGAACTGCTGTCAACGAACGGCTGTCGACGAACACGGGCGGCCTCGATCGGCCTCGAACGAACAGTAGCGCCAAACCGGGGTGTCAGCCCCCGAAGCGCTCCCCCTCCTCCAGCCGCGCGCCCCGGGCCCAGTCGGCGGCCCGCATCTCCTTCTTGCCCTGCGGACGCACCTCCCCGAGCTCGACGTCGTGGCTGCCGGTCCCGACCCGGACGCTGTTCTTGCCCGCCATGGCGACCTCGCCCGGCGCCAGCTCGGCGGAGTCCGGCAGCAGCCGGACCGGCCCGGTGACCTTCAGCCGCTCGCCCCGGAACTCCGTCCAGGCCCCCGGTGCCGGCGCGCAGCCCCGCACCACCCGGTCGATCCGCAGCGCGGGGTGGTTCCAGTCGATCCGGGCGTCCTCGACGGTGATCTTCGGCGCCAGGGTGACGCCCTCGGCCGGCTGCGGCACGGCGTGCAGGGAGCCGTCCTCGATGCCGTCCATGGTGGCCGCGAGCAGCCGCGCCCCGGAGACCGAGAGCCGGGTGAGCAGCTCGCCGCTGGTGTCGCTCGGGCGGATCTCCTCGGTGATCACGCCGTAGACCGGGCCGGAGTCCAGGCCCTGCTCGATCAGGAAGGTCGACGCGCCGGTGACCTCGTCACCGGCCAGCACCGCGTGCTGGACCGGGGCCGCGCCGCGCCAGGCGGGGAGCAGCGAGAAGTGCAGGTTGACCCAGCCGTGCTTGGGGATCTCCAGGGTGCCGGGGCGCAGCAGCGCGCCGTAGGCGACCACCGGGCAGCAGTCGGGGGCGAGCTCGGTGAGCCGGGCGACGAAGTCCGGGTCGCTGGGCTTCGCCGGCTTGAGGACCTCGATCCCGGCCTCCTCGGCGCGCTGGGCGACGGGGCTGGCGACCAGCTTGCGCCCGCGCCCGGCCGGGGCGTCGGGGCGGGTGACCACCGCGACGACCTCGTGCCGGTCCGAGGCGAGCAGGGCGTCCAGGGCGGGAACGGCGACCTCGGGGGTGCCGGCGAAGACGAGGCGCATCAAGTGCCTTTCTGGTGGAGGAAGTCGGTGAGGCCCGCGGGGGACGGACCGCGACAGGGGAACGGACGAGGAGGGGGACGGAGGGTCAGCGGGCGGAGCCGAAGGTGCTGTGCGGCGAGACCTTGACCACCGGGGCCGGCCCGCCGCCCCAGTCCGCCTCCCGGATCGCCTTCAGCGCGGCCTTGCGCTGCTCCCGGTCCAGACGGTCGATGAAGACGATGCCGTCCAGGTGGTCGGTCTCGTGCTGGATGCACCGGGCGAGCAGCCGGGTGCCCTCCAGCGTCACCGGATCGCCGTACATGTTGAAGCCCTTGGCCACCACGCCGTACGCGCGCTTGGTGTCGTAGCGCAGCCCGGGCAGCGACAGGCAGCCCTCGGGGCCGTCCTGCTCCTCCTCGCTCAGCGACAGGTCGGGGTTGATCAGGTGCCCGGTGACGCCGTCCACGTGGTACGTGAACACCCGCAGGGAGACGCCGAGTTGGGGCGCGGCGAGGCCGGCGCCGGGGGCGTCCAGCATGGTGTCGGTGAGGTCGGCCACCAGCTTGCGCAGTTCCTTGTCGAAGGTGGTCACCGGCTTGGCGGTGGACCGCAGGACGGGGTCTCCGAAGAGACGGATCGGCTGGATCGCCACGGGGTACGGGCTCCTGTCCGTAGGGGCGCGGGCTGCGGTCGGCCGCTGGTTCACCCGCCAGTCTATGCAACCCGCGCGGCCGCCCGACGGGGGCTTCCCCGGGGCCGGATCGGCGGCCGCCGCGGCCCGACTGTGCCGAGCCGCGTTACCCCGGCCCCCGCTTCGGCGTTGGTCAAGAGAGATTGACCGGGGCCGGGCGCATCGGGACACCGAGTGCCGGCCGACCCAACCGTACGGAAGGTGGCACGTAGGCCATGGCCGAGCAGATCAACCACGACGCCCGGGCGCGGGCGAGCCTGCACCTGCTGGTGCGGGACATCGAGCGGGTGAGGCGGCAGGTCGACGCGCTGCGGACGCTCACCGCTCAACTGGGCAACGTCTACCGTCCGCGCCGACCGAGCACCTCGGCCGGCTTCGTGGTGTACGGGCGGGCGCCGGCGCCGACCGTGCGCCTGGCGCAGGAGCTGCGGGAGAGCGTGGAGACCCTGGTGGCGGCGGCGGTCGAGTTCGACCGGGCGCTGGGCTTCTCCTGGGACTCGGTGGGCTCCGCCCTCGGGGTCACCAAGCAGGCGGTGCACCGGCGCTACGGCATGCGCCGCCCGACCAGCGAGCTCCTCGCCGCGAGCGGCGCCGTCCCGGGCCAGAGCCGCCCGGACCGCTCCGAGGAGCTGCCCGCCAGCGCCGAGCGCACCGGTCTGGCGACGACCGTTCCGGCGGCCCGCCAGGGCGGCCTGGACCGCAGCAGCCTGGACCGCGCCGTCCTGGACCGCACCCCGATGGACCGCACTTCGATGGACCGCGGCGCCATCGACCGCACCCCGATCGACCGCGGTACGACCGACCGCGGCACCGCCGTCGACCGCCCCCAGCCGGACCGGCCCGGCATCCCGCTGCGCGGCTGACCGAGCCGCCGCAGCCGGGCCGTCCGGGGCGGGGTGGCCCACTCACCCCGCCCCATCGGCCCGTCCCACCGGGCCTCCGGGCCTCCGGACCGCCGACCCACCGGGCCTCCGGACCGCCGACCCACCGGGCCACCCGATCACCAGGCCGCCGACCCACCAGGCCCCCAGGCCCACCAGGCCCCGGGCCGCCCGGCCGCGAAGCCCCCAGCTCCCCAGCCCCTCAGCCGATGTCCGTCGGATCCACCCGCACCCGCACCGGCTCCGCCGTCCGCAGCGCGATCCGCGCGATCTGCGCCGCCTTGAGCGCCGTCGCCAGCGCGGCCCCCTGCCCGGGCGACACCCGCAGCAGCGCGCGCTCCTGCTCCTCCCCCCGCAGCGCCGGCACCGGCACCGGCCCGAGCACGTCCGCCCCCTCGGGCAGCCGGATCAGGTTCAGCAGGTCCGCGACCGCCGAGGGGCTCCCGCTCACCGAGGCCATCCGGGAGACCGGCGGGAAGTGCAGTTGCGCCCGTTCGTCCCGTTCCAGTCCGGCGTGCCCCAGTGGGTCCCAGCGGACCAGTGCCTGCACGGGACGGGCCGACGGCTCGGCGACCACGACCACCGTCCCGCCCTCCGTCGAGGGGCGCACCAGCGCGGCCGCCGCGAGCCAGAGCCGCAGCGTCTCCTCCCCCGCCCGCAGGTCGGGCCGGCTGAGCAGGGCCCAGCCGTCGAGCAGCAGCGCGGCCCCGTACCCGCCGCCCTCCACCACCGGTTCCGCGCCGGGCGTGGAGATCACCAGGGAGGGCTCGTCCGGCACGGTGGCCAGCACCGAGTCCCGGCCCGAGGTCCGCACCGGGATGCGCGGGAACGCCTTGCCCAGTTCCTCCGCCGTCCGCCGGGCCCCGACCACCTGGGCGCGCAGCCGGAAGGACCCGCACTCGGGGCAGTGCCAGTCGTTCTCCGGTTCCCCGCACCAGCCGCACACCAGGGCGTCCGCCGAGGGTGCCTCCAGCGGCCCCTCGCAGCGCCGGCAGCGGGCGGGGGTCCGGCAGCGTCCGCAGGCCAGTCTGGGCACGTAGCCGCGCCGGGGCACCTGGATGAGCACGGGGTGGCCGGCGGCCAGGGACTCCCGGGCGGCTTCCCAGGCCACCGAGGGCAGCCGGGCGGCCTGGGCGGCGGCGTCCCGGTGCTGGTCCTGGTCGGTGACGGTCCGCACCCTGGGCGCGACCTGCCGCACCGTCTCGCGGTCCGCGACCAGCGGGCGCGCCCAGCCGGTGCTGACCAGCTGCGCGCCCTCGACCGTCACCGCGTGCCCGCCGAGCAGCACCGCCGCGCCCTCGTCGGCGGCGCGCAGCAGCGCCACCTCGCGCACGTGCGGGTGCGGCGCGCGCGGGTCGCTGTGGCTGTTGTCGCCGTCGGACCAGACGACGACCAGCCCGAGGTCCCGCACCGGCGCGAACATGGTGGCCCTGGTCCCGATCACGGCGTGCACCGAGCCGCGGCTCACCGCGAGCCAGCGCCGGTAGCGTTCGCGCGGGCCGAGGTCGGCCTCCAGCGCCACGTGCATCCCGGGGCCGAGCAGCTCGGTCAGGGCCTGGTCGACCCGGGCCACCGAGCGTCCTTCCGGGAGCACCACCAGCGCCCCGCGCCCGCCCGCCAGTGTCGCGGCCACCGCCCGGGCGATCTCGTACGGCCAGCCCGGGCCGGGCAGCGCCGACCAGACGGCGCGCGGCGAGCCGCCCCCGGCGAGGGCGGCGAGGAAGTCCGGTCCGGCCGGGTAGCGCTGCCAGCCGCCGGGGGCGGGGGCGGCCGGGCGGGGCAGCGGGGGCGGCGAGGGTTCGGCCTCGGCCTTGGCGTGCCGGGGCGGGACGGCGAGCTGGAGCACGTCGGCCAGCGTCCCGGCGTACCGGTCGGCGACGGTGCGGCACAGCCGCAGCAGCTGCGGGGTGAGCACCGGTTCGGGCGAGAGCACCTGGGCCAGCGGGGCGAGCGGGCCGGCGAAGTCGCTCTTCTCCAGCCGGGCGACGATGAAGCCGTCGTGCAGTTCCCCGCCCTCGCGCTGGCCCCGCACCACCCGGGCCCCGAACCGCACCCGGACCCGCACGCCGGGCTGGGCCTCCTCGGCCATGCCGGCCGGCACCTCGTAGTCGAAGAACTTGTCGATGGTGAGCACGCCCTTGTCCACCACGACCCGGGCCACCGGCAGGTGCTCGGCCCGTTTGGCCCCGTGCCAGGTGCGCGGCTTGGCCCGCTTGACCGTCTCCCGGATGAACGCCAGCTGCTCGGGCTCGGCGCCCCCGTTCTCCCCTGTGCTGCTCATCGCCACCAAGTACTACCAGGTCACACCGACAACGCACGAAGCGGCGCCCGCCCCCGTTCGGGGGCGGGCGCCGCCTCAAGCACTGCTCGGCACTGCTCGGCACCGCTCGGCACCGTCCGGCGCCACAGGGCACCGCCGGTGCCCGGGCCGCGGACGTCAGTCCTGCACGGCCGCCTTCAGCTGCTCCACCCGGTCGGTGCGCTCCCAGGTGAAGTCCGGCAGCTCACGGCCGAAGTGGCCGTACGCGGCGGTCTGGGAGTAGATCGGGCGCAGCAGGTCCAGGTCGCGGATGATCGCGGCCGGACGCAGGTCGAAGACCTCGGAGACGGCCTTCTGGATCGCGAGGACCGGCACGCTCTCGGTGCCGAAGGTCTCCACGAACAGGCCGACCGGCTCGGCCTTGCCGATCGCGTACGCGACCTGCACCTCGGCGCGGCGGGCGAGGCCGGCGGCGACGATGTTCTTCGCCACCCAGCGCATCGCGTACGCGGCCGAGCGGTCCACCTTGGACGGGTCCTTGCCGGAGAAGGCGCCGCCGCCGTGGCGGGCCATGCCGCCGTAGGTGTCGATGATGATCTTGCGGCCGGTGAGCCCGGCGTCGCCCATCGGGCCGCCGATCTCGAAGCGGCCGGTCGGGTTGACCAGCAGGCGGTAGCCCTCGGTGGTCAGCTTGATGCCCTGCTCGGCCAGCGCCTTCAGCTCCGGCTCGACCACGAACTCGCGGATGTCCGGGGTGAGCAGCGACTCCAGGTCGATGTCGCTGGCGTGCTGGGTGGAGACGACCACGGTGTCGAGGCGGACGGCCTTGTCGCCGTCGTACTCGATGGTGACCTGGGTCTTGCCGTCGGGGCGCAGGTACGGGATGGTCCCGTTCTTGCGCACCTCGGTGAGGCGGCGGGAGAGGCGGTGCGCCAGGGTGATCGGCAGCGGCATGAGCTCGGGCGTCTCGTCGGACGCGTAGCCGAACATCAGGCCCTGGTCACCGGCGCCCTGCTTGTCCAGGTCGTCCTCGTCACCCTCGACCCGTGCCTCGTACGCGGTGTCGACGCCCTGCGCGATGTCGGGCGACTGGGCACCGATGGACACCGAGACGCCGCAGGAGGCGCCGTCGAAGCCCTTCTTGGAGCTGTCGTAGCCGATCTCCAGGATCTTGTCCCGGACGAGCTGGGCGATCGGCGCGTACGCCTTGGTGGTCACCTCGCCGGCCACGTGCACCTGGCCGGTGGTGATGAGCGTCTCCACGGCGACCCGGGACGTCGGGTCCTCCCGGAGGAGAGCGTCAAGGATGGTGTCGCTGATCTGGTCAGCGATCTTGTCGGGGTGTCCCTCGGTCACGGACTCCGAGGTGAACAGGCGGCGAGACACAGCGCTCCCTGGGGTTGCAGCGGCTGCTGACTGAAGTTCCCCGGGGCGACCCGGGGAACTCCGGAAAGACTTGATTCCTGGAGTCTAACGGTCTGGTTCCGTCGAACGTCACCCGCTTCAGGATTTCTCGACCGCCGCGCGACCGGTTCCGATCAGTTGCCGCCCATTTCCAGCCGCTTTGCGACCAGGTCCCAGACCACGTCCGCGAGCGCCTCCTTCGGGCCCACCGGAACGGCGGTCTCACTGCCGTCCGAGCCCAGAACCACGGCCTCGTTGACGTCCGTGCCGAAGGCCTTGCCGTCGCCCACCTCGTTCACGACGAGCAGGTCACAGCCCTTGCGGGCGAGCTTGGCGCGGCCGTTGGCGAGCACGTCGTCGGTCTCCGCCGCGAAACCCACCACGAGTTGACCCGAACGGGCCCGGCGGGCCGACACCTCGGCCAGGATGTCGGGGTTGCGGACCAGGGCGACGGGCGACGGCTCGACCCCCTCGACCTTCTTGATCTTGCCGGTCGCGTACTCGGCGGGCCGGAAGTCCGCCACCGCCGCGGCCATGACCACGGCGTCCGCGTCCCGGACCGCCTCCAGCGCCGCCTCGCGCAGCTGCAGCGCGGTCGAGACGTGCACCACGTCCACCCCGGCCGGGTCCGGCAGCTCGGCATTGGCCGAGAGCAACGTCACTCGGGCCCCGCGCGCCGCGGCCGTCGTGGCGAGCGCGTAGCCCTGCTTGCCGGAGGAGCGGTTGCCCAGGTAGCGGACCGGGTCCAGCGGCTCCCGGGTGCCGCCGGCCGAGACCACCACGTGCCGGCCCGCCAGGTCGGTCGGCACCGGCCCGCCCCGGCGCAGCACGGCCCGGCAGGCGTCGAAGATCGCGGACGGCTCGGGCAGCCGGCCCTTGCCGGTGTCCTTGCCGGTCAGCCGCCCGACGGCCGGCTCCAGCACGATCACGCCGCGCCGGCGCAGGGTGGCCACGTTGTCCCGGGTGGCCGGGTGCTCCCACATCTCGGTGTGCATGGCGGGCGCCACCACGACCGGACAGCGGGCGGTGAGCAGGGTGTTGGTGAGCAGGTCGTCGGCGAGGCCGTGGGCGGCCTTGGCGATCAGGTCGGCGGTTGCCGGGGCGACCACGACCAGGTCGGCCTGCTGCCCGATCCGCACGTGCGGCACCTCGTGCACGCGCTCCCAGGTCTCGGTGGCGGCCGGACGCCCGGACAGCGCGGCCCAGGTCGCCTCACCGACGAAGTGCAGCGCGGCCGCGGTCGGCACCACGGTGACCTGGTGGCCCGACTCGGTGAAGCGTCGCAGCAGCTCGCACGCCTTGTACGCGGCGATCCCGCCGCTCACGCCGAGGACCACGCGGGGGGCGTCCGCACTCAGAGTCATCTACCGGCCTTTCTCCGCATCGGGGCTCCGCATCGGGAACGCGCCCACCCTACGGCCCCGCGGCCGGCACCCGCTCGGCGCCCCTCCCCGCGGCGGAACGGGCTTCCGGGGGGCCTGCGCACCCCACGGGCAACACCGGCACCCCCCGGGGAACACCGCAACCCCGGGGAACACCGGAGCCCCGCCGGGGAACACCGAAGGGCCCGGCGGAAACGATTCCGCCGGGCCCTTCCGGAAATTCAGCGACCGCCTCAGGCAGCCTCGACCGCCTCGGCGGTCAGCATGCCCGCGTTGATCTCGCGCAGCGCGATCGACAGCGGCTTCTCGTGCACGTGGGTGTCGACCAGCGGGCCGACGTACTCCAGCAGGCCCTCGCCGAGCTGGGAGTAGTACGCGTTGATCTGCCGCGCGCGCTTGGCGGCGTAGATCACGAGGCTGTACTTGGAGTCGGTGGCCTCAAGCAGCTCGTCGATCGGCGGGTTGATGATGCCCTCGGGCGCGGTCATCGAAGAGGACACGCTAAAACCTTCCGAAAGGGTGGAAAAGACAGACAGGTCAGGCTACACCGAGCAAGGCTAGCAGTTCGGCCGCTACCTGCTCGACGGAGGTGTTGACCAGGGTCGTGTCGAACTCGGGCTCGGCCGCGAGCTCGACCTTGGCCGCCTCCAGCCGCTTCTCGATCACGTCCTGTGCCTCGGTGCCCCGGCCGGTCAGCCGGCGGACCAGCTCGTCCCAGCTCGGCGGGGCCAGGAACACCAGCTGCGCCTCGGGCATCGAGCCGCGGACCTGACGGGCGCCCTGGAGGTCGATCTCCAGCAGCACCGGCTCGCCGCGCTCCAGCTTCTCCTGCACGGCCGCACGCGGGGTCCCGTAGCGGTTCCCGGCGAACTCGGCCCACTCCAGCAGTTCGCCGTTGGCGACCAGCTTGTCGAACTCGTCGTTGTCGACGAAGTGGTACTGGACCCCGTTCTTCTCGCCCGGCCTCGGACGGCGGGTCGTCGCCGACACCGAGAGCCAGACCTCGGGGTGCATCTTCCTCATATGAGCGACGACCGTGCTCTTGCCGACCCCCGAAGGGCCGGAGAGCACGGTCAGCCGCGGACGCTCACTCATGCACCGATTATCCCGGATCGCGGAGGATCCTGGGACCACGGGGGCACGGTCAGGCGGCGCCACCGCCGAACTCCCGCTCCAGGGAAGCGATCTGGTTCGTGCCGAGGCCCCGGACACGCCGGCTCTCGCTGATGCCGAGGCGCTCCATGATCTGCTTGGCGCGGACCTTGCCGACGCCCGGAAGGGACTCCAGCAGGGCCGAGACCTTCATCTTGCCGATCACGTCGTTGTCGGCCTTGCCGGCCTTGATCACCTCGTGCAGGGAGGCGCCGGAGTGCTTGAGCCGGTTCTTGACCTCGGCGCGCTCCCGGCGAGCCTCGGCGGCCTTGGCGAGCGCGGCGGTGCGCTGTTCAGGGGTAAGGGGCGGAAGGGCCACGCCGTTCACCTCAGGGTGTGGATGGATGGATTGAGCTAGGACTGGTTCGGTACCGAGGACACCGTCCGCAAGGGGAACCACAAGGCCCTGACCTGCGGGAGCCACGGAAATCGCGGCTCGCCGATGACCTATCGCCGGACACTACCCGGATTGCGGCGCCACGTCAGGAAAAGAACACGAAAAGTCCTGGTCAGCCAAGGCCGACCAGGACTTTCCAGGGCAAAATGACCGCGATTGCGAGGCTTTGGCGGCGCCGATGTGACGGCGCTCACGTCAACTCCCCGGCCACCGCGCGGTGCTGCGGACACTCCGCAGGGTCACCGCGCGGCTACCGGAAGAACTCGTTCCGCTACTTGACGGCGTCCGCGAACTCGCCGACGAAGCGCTCCGCGGCACCGCGCAGCGCCGGCACCGACGGGCCGTGCTTGAGCACGTCCCGGCTGACGCTCGGCACCACGTTGATCACCGCGGCGCCGAACACCCGCGGCAGGTCCGCCATGGTCGCGCCCTGGGCGCCGATCCCGGGGGCCAGCAGCGGGCCGTTGATGGCCAGTTCCACGCCCGCGTCGGCCAGCGTCGCGCCGACCACCGCGCCGAAGGAGCCCAGCGGCGCGGCGCCCTCGTTCTCGGCCGCCAGCTGCCGCAGCACCGAGGCCGCGACCGGCTCGCCGTCCGCGCCCACCGCGCGCTGCACCTCGGCGCCCTCCGGGTTGGAGGTGAGCGCCAGCGCGAACACGCCGCAGCCCTGCTCCCGGGCCAGGTCCAGGGCCGGGCGCAGCGAGCCGAAGCCCAGGTACGGGCTGACCGTCACCGCGTCCGAGAACAGCGGGCTGCCCGGCGACAGGAAGGCCTCGGCGTACGCGGCCATGGTGGAGCCGATGTCGCCGCGCTTGGCGTCCATCAGGACCAGCGCGCCGGCCGCCCGGGCCTCCTCGACGGTCTTCTCCAGCACCGCGACGCCCTTGCTGCCGAAGCGCTCGAAGAAGGCGGCCTGCGGCTTGAGCACGGCCACCCGGTCGGCCAGCGCCTCGACCACGGTGCGGCTGAAGGTCTCCAGACCGGCGAGGTCGTCGCCGAGCCCCCAGGCGGCGAGCAGGGACGCGTGCGGGTCGATGCCGACGCAGAGCTGGCCGCGGGTGTCGAGGGCCTGGCGCAGCCGGGTGCCGAACGGGGCGAGGGTCATGTCGTCTCTTTCCGGAGGTGGTGGGGGTTTCAGGAGCTGCGCACGGCGCTGCCGACGGCGTCGGCCAGGCTGCGGAAGCCGCCCGCGCGGACCTTGGCGGACAGGCCCTTGTGGATCCGGCGGCACCAGAACGGGCCCTCGTAGATGAACGCGCTGTAGCCCTGGACCAGGTCGGCGCCGTGGACGATCCGCTGCCAGGCGTCCTCGGCGGTCTCGATGCCGCCGACCGAGACCAGGGTGAGCCGGCCCTCGGTGCGGGCGCGCAGCCGCTGGAGCACCTCCAGGGCGCGGGCCTTGAGCGGGGCGCCGGACAGGCCGCCCATGCCGATCTCCTCGACCCGCCCGGCGTCGGTGCGCAGGCCCTCGCGGCCGATCGTGGTGTTGGTGGCGATGATGCCGTCCAGGCCCAGCTCCAGGGCGAGGTCGGCGACCGCGTCGACGTCCTCGTCGGCCAGGTCGGGGGCGATCTTGACCAGCAGCGGCACGTGGTGCGCGGTGGTGCGGTCGGCGGCCTCGCGGACGGCGGCGAGCAGCGGCCGCAGGTGGTCCACGGCCTGGAGGTTGCGCAGCCCGGGGGTGTTCGGCGAGCTGACGTTGACCACCAGGTAGTCGGCGTACTTGGCCAGCCGCTCGGTGGACTTCACGTAGTCGGCGACGGCGTCGGCCTCCTCGACCACCTTGGTCTTGCCGATGTTGACGCCGACCACCGGGGTGGAGCTGGTGTGCGGGCGGGCGGCCAGCCGGGCCGCGACCCGGGCCGAGCCCTGGTTGTTGAAGCCCATCCGGTTGATCAGCGCGCGGTCCTCGACCAGGCGGAACAGCCGGGGCGCCGGGTTGCCGGGCTGGGGCTCGCCGGTGATGGTGCCGATCTCGACGTAGTCGAAGCCGAGCATCGACAGGCCGTCGATGCCGACGCCGTTCTTGTCGAATCCGGCCGCCAGGCCGAACGGGCCCGGCAGGTCGAGGCCGAGGGCGCGGGTGCGCAGGGCCCGGTCGCGCGGGGCGAGCACCAGCCGCACCAGGGTGCGCAGTCCGGGCACCGAGGAGCCGAGGCGGATCCAGAAGAAGGCCAGGTGGTGGGCCTTCTCGGGGTCCATCTTCTTGAAGACCAGGTCGAACAGAAGCTTGTACAAGGGTGGTTCAACTCCCGGAGCGGAGAGAGTAGGGGCGCGGGCGCAGCCCGTCGGAAGAGAAGAAGGGCGGCGGCGGGCGACGGGTGGGCGGGCACGGCAGTGGGGGGCACCCAGCGGTTCCGGTGCCCCCCACTGCGGTGGTGCTACTTGCGGCCGGCGTTGATCAGCTCGGCGTGCTCCTGGAGCGACATCACCCCGACCTCGTCGCGCAGCAGCGCGTCCATGCCCTGCACGGCCGCGCCCATCGCCTGGACGGTGGTCAGGCAGGGCACCGCGCGGGCCACGGCCGCGGTGCGGATCTCGTAGCCGTCGAGGCGGCCACCGGTGCCGTACGGCGTGTTGATGATGAGGTCGACCTCACCGTCGTGGATCAGCTGGACGATGGTCCGCTCGCCGTTCGGGCCCTCGCCCTCGCTGTGCTTGCGCACCAGCGTGGACGGGATGCCGCCGCGGTGGAGCACCTCGGCGGTGCCGGCGGTGGCGAGCACCTCGAAGCCGAGGTTGACCAGCGCCCGGGCCGGGAAGACCAGGTTGCGCTTGTCGCGGTTGGCCACCGAGACGAAGACCTTGCCCTTGGTCGGCAGCGCGCCGTACGCGCCGGACTGCGCCTTGGCGTAGGCGGTGCCGAACACCTTGTCGATGCCCATGACCTCACCGGTCGAGCGCATCTCCGGGCCGAGCACGGTGTCCACCCCGCGGCCGTGGATGTCGCGGAAGCGGCTCCACGGCATCACGGCCTCCTTGACCGCGATCGGCGCGTCGGCGGGCAGCGTGCCGCCGTCGCCCTCGGCCGGGAGCAGGCCCTCGGCGCGCAGCTCGGCGATGGTGGCGCCGAGCGAGATCCGGGCGGCGGCCTTGGCCAGCGGCACGGCGGTCGCCTTGGAGGTGAACGGGACGGTCCGGGAGGCGCGGGGGTTGGCCTCCAGCACGTAGAGGATGTCCCCGGCCATGGCGAACTGGATGTTGATCAGTCCGCGGACGCCGACACCGCGCGCGATGGCCTCGGTGGAGGTGCGCAGGCGCTTGATGTCGAAGCCGCCGAGGGTGATCGGGGGCAGCGCGCAGGCCGAGTCGCCGGAGTGGATGCCGGCCTCCTCGATGTGCTCCATGACGCCGCCGAGGTAGAGCTCGGTGCCGTCGTAGAGCGCGTCGACGTCGATCTCCACCGCGTCGTCCAGGAAGCGGTCGATGAGCACCGGGTGCTCGGAGATCAGACCGGCGTGCCGCTCCAGGTAGGAGGCGAGCGAGGCCTCGTCGTAGACGATCTCCATGCCGCGGCCGCCGAGCACGTAGGACGGGCGGGCGAGGACGGGGTAGCCGATCTCGTCGGCGATCGCCTTGGCGTCCTCGAAGGAGAAGGCGGTGCCGTGCTTGGGGGCCGGCAGTCCGGCGTCGCGCAGGACGCGGCCGAAGGCGCCGCGCTCCTCGGCGAGGTCGATCGCCTCGGGCTGGGTGCCGACGATCGGCACGCCGTTGTCCTTGAGCGCCTGGGCCAGGCCGAGCGGGGTCTGGCCGCCGAGCTGGACGATCACGCCGGCGAGCGGGCCGGCCTGCTGCTCGGCGTGGACGATCTCCAGCACGTCCTCCAGGGTGAGCGGCTCGAAGTAGAGCCGGTCGGAGGTGTCGTAGTCGGTGGAGACGGTCTCCGGGTTGCAGTTGACCATGACGGTCTCGTACCCGGCGTCGGCGAGCGCGAAGGAGGCGTGCACGCAGGAGTAGTCGAACTCGATGCCCTGGCCGATGCGGTTCGGGCCGGAGCCCAGGATGATCACGGCGGGCTTGGTGCGCGGGGCGACCTCGTTCTCCTCGTCGTAGGACGAGTAGAAGTACGGGGTCTTGGCGGCGAACTCGGCGGCGCAGGTGTCGACGGTCTTGAACACCGGGCGGATGCCGAGGGCGTGGCGCACCTCGCGGACGACGTCCGGCTTCAGGCCGCGGATCTCGCCGATCTGCTGGTCGGAGAAGCCGTGCCGCTTGGCGTGGCGCAGCAGCTCGGGGGTGAGCTCGTCGGCCTCGGCCAGCTCGCCGGCGATCTCGTCCAGCAGGAAGAGCTGGTCGACGAACCACGGGTCGATCCTGGTGGCCTCGAACACCTCCTCCGGGGTGGCGCCGGCCCGGATGGCCTCCATGACGGTGTTGATCCGGCCGTCGGTCGGCACGACCGCCTTGGCCAGCAGCTCCGCCTTGTCCCCGACGGGGCCGGTCCAGCCGAACTGGGAGCCCTTCTTCTCCAGCGAGCGCAGGGCCTTCTGGAGCGCCTCGGGGAAGTTGCGGCCCAGGGCCATGGCCTCGCCGACGGACTTCATGGTGGTGGTCAGCGTCGCGTCGGCGCTCGGGAACTTCTCGAACGCGAACCGCGGCACCTTGACGACGACGTAGTCGAGGCTCGGCTCGAAGGAGGCCGGGGTCTCCTCGGTGATGTCGTTGGGGATCTCGTCCAGGGTGTAGCCGACGGCCAGCTTGGCGGCGATCTTGGCGATCGGGAAGCCGGTGGCCTTGGAGGCGAGCGCCGAGGAGCGGGAGACGCGCGGGTTCATCTCGATGACGATGACCCGGCCGTCCACGGGGTTGACGGCGAACTGGATGTTGCAGCCGCCGGTGTCGACGCCGACCTCGCGGATCACGGCGATGCCGATGTCGCGCAGGATCTGGTACTCGCGGTCGGTGAGGGTCATCGCCGGGGCGACGGTGATCGAGTCACCGGTGTGCACGCCCATCGGGTCGAAGTTCTCGATGGAGCAGACGACCACGACGTTGTCGTTCTTGTCGCGCATCAGCTCCAGCTCGTACTCCTTCCAGCCGAGGATGGACTCCTCCAGGAGCACCTCGGTGGTCGGCGAGAGGGTCAGGCCCTGGCCGGCGATGCGGCGCAGGTCCTCCTCGTTGTGGGCGAAGCCGGAGCCGGCGCCGCCCATGGTGAAGGAGGGGCGCACGACGACCGGGTAGCCGCCGAGGGTGTCGACCCCGGCCAGCACCTCGTCCATGGTGTGGCAGATGACCGAGCGGGCGGACTCGCCGTGGCCGATCTCGGCGTTGACGGCCTCGACGACGCCCTTGAAGAGCTCGCGGTCCTCGCCCTTGTTGATCGCCTCGACGTCGGCGCCGATCAGCTCGACGCCGTACTTCTCCAGCGTGCCGGCCGCGTGCAGCGAGATCGCGGTGTTGAGCGCGGTCTGGCCGCCCAGGGTCGGCAGCAGCGCGTCGGGGCGCTCCTTGGCGATGATCTTCTCGACGAACTCCGGGGTGATCGGTTCGACGTAGGTGGCGTCGGCGATCTCCGGGTCGGTCATGATCGTGGCCGGGTTGGAGTTCACCAGCACGACCCGCAGGCCCTCGGACTTGAGGACCCGGCAGGCCTGCGTACCCGAGTAGTCGAACTCGGCGGCCTGGCCGATCACGATCGGGCCGGAGCCGATCACCAGGACGGACTTGATGTCAGTGCGCTTAGGCACGCTGGCCCTCCATGAGCTTCACGAAGCGGTCGAACAGGTAGGCGGCGTCGTGCGGACCGGCGGCCGCTTCGGGGTGGTACTGCACGCTGAAGGCGGGGACGTCGAGTGCCTGGAGGCCCTCGACCACGTCGTCGTTGAGGCAGACGTGGGAGACCTCGACCCGCCCGAAGGGGGTGTCGCTCGCCTTGTCCAGCGGGGCGTTCACGGCGAAGCCGTGGTTGTGGGCGGTCACCTCGACCTTGCCGGTGGTGCGGTCCTGCACCGGCTGGTTGATGCCGCGGTGGCCGTACTTGAGCTTGTAGGTGCCGAAGCCCAGGGCGCGGCCGAGGATCTGGTTGCCGAAGCAGATCCCGAAGAACGGGGTCTTCCGCTCCAGCACGCCCCGCGCCACGGCGACCTGGTGGTCGGCGGTGGCCGGGTCGCCCGGGCCGTTGGAGAAGAAGACGCCGTCGGGGTTGACGGCGTAGACGTCCTCCAGGGTGGAGTTCGCCGGCAGCACGTGCACCTCGATGCCGCGCTCGGCCATCCGCTGCGGGGTCATCGCCTTGATGCCGAGGTCCAGCGCGGCGACGGTGAAGCGCTTCTCACCGATCGCGGGGACGACGTACGGCTCGGTCGTGGCGACCTCGGCGCACAGGTCGGCGCCCTTCATCTCGGGCGACTCCTGCACCCGGGCGAGCAGGGCGGCCGGGTCGGCCAGCGCCTCGCCGGAGAAGATGCCGCAGCGCATCGCGCCGCGCTCGCGCAGGTGGCGGGTCAGCGCGCGGGTGTCGATGCCGCTGATCCCGACGATGCCCTGGTCGACCAGTGCCTCGTCGAGCGAGCGCCGCGAGCGCCAGTTGGAGGCGATCCGGGCGGGGTCGCGGACGACGTAGCCGGCGACCCAGATCCGCTGGGACTCGTCGTCCTCGTCGTTCCAGCCGGTGTTGCCGATCTGCGGGGCGGTCATCACGACCACCTGGCGGTGGTACGACGGGTCGGTGAGGGTCTCCTGGTAGCCGGACATGCCGGTGTTGAAGACCGCCTCGCCGAAGGTCTCGCCGGTGGCGCCGTAGGCCTGTCCGCGGAAGGTCCGGCCGTCCTCCAGGACGAGCACGGCAGGCACTCGTTCCCGCCGTTGGCGCTGCGTGGTGGGGGCAGGTGCGGTCATTGCGCGGCCTCTTCCGTCTTCGTCTTCGTACGTGTTGCGAGCTGAGCGATCGCCTCGACCCAGGCGGCGTGCTCATCGGGGTGGTCGGCCCGGAAGCCGGAGTCCAGCTCCGTTCCCTCGTGCGTCCAGCTGACGACGAGCAGTCCGGAGGGGACGACCTTGCCGGCGATCCCGGAGTCCGTCCGGGCGCCGGTCAGGTGCGCGGCCGGGATCCAGAAGTCGACGTCGCCGGGGCGCTGCACCAGCAGGCCGTCCTCGCCGAGGGTGAGGTCGACGCGGCTGCGGGTGCCCAGGCCGTGGGCGACGACCCGGTCGAGCCAGTTCCCGGCGGTGGTCGTGCCGTGGTACCGGCCGCTGGTCTCCAGGAGGGTGCGCCCGGCGCGGGCCGGCACGGCCGGCAGCGGCGGGATGCCGGACTGCAGGGTGCGCCGCCAGTTCCAGCCCTGGCGCATCAGCCAGTAGACGAGGCCGATCACGATCAGCAGTCCGACGGACCAGCCGATGTAGCCGGGCCAGTCGGTGACCTTCGCCTGCTCCTGGGCGAGCGTGGCGCCGTCCATCACCGGTCGCCGTCCTGCTCGGCGAGCTCGCCGGCCAGGACGGTGGCGCGGCCCCGCAGGAAGGTGGCGTGCACCCGTCCGGGCAGGTCCAGGCCCTTGTAGGGGGTGTTGCGGCTGCGGGTGGCGAAGCTGTCCGGGTTCACGGCTCCACGGTACGCGGGATCGAACAGCACCAGGTTGGCGGGCTCACCCACCGAGATCGGCCGGCCCTGGCCGGCGAGACGTCCGATCCGGGCCGGGCGGTGCGACATCCGGTCCGCGACGCCCTCCCAGTTCAGCAGGCCGGTGTCGACCATGGTCTGCTGGACGACCGACAGGGCGGTCTCCAGGCCGACCATGCCCATCGCGGCCACGGCCCACTCGCAGTCCTTGTCCTCGTCCGGGTGCGGGGCGTGGTCGGTGGCGACGGCGTCGATGGTGCCGTCGGCCAGCGCCTCGCGCAGTGCCCGGACGTCCTCGGCGGTGCGCAGCGGCGGGTTCACCTTGTACACCGGGTCGTAGGTGCGGACCATCTCGTCGGTGAGCAGCAGGTGGTGCGGGGTCACCTCGGCGGTGACGTCCCAGCCCTTGGACTTGGCCCAGCGGACGATCTCGACCGAGCCGGCCGTGGAGAGGTGGCAGACGTGCAGCCGGGAGCCGACGTGCGCGGCGAGCAGCACGTCGCGGGCGATGATCGACTCCTCGGCGACGGCCGGCCAGCCGCCGAGCCCGAGCTCGCCGGAGACCTGGCCCTCGTTCATCTGGGCGCCCTCGGTCAGCCGGGGCTCCTGGGCGTGCTGGGCGACGACGCCGTCGAAGGCCTTGACGTACTCCAGGGCGCGGCGCATCAGCACCGCGTCGTCCACGCACTTGCCGTCGTCGGAGAAGACCCGGACGTTCGCGGCGGACTCGTGCATCGCGCCGAGCTCGGCGAGCTTCTTGCCCTCCAGGCCGACGGTGACGGCGCCGACCGGCTGCACGTCGCAGTAGCCGGCCTCCTGGCCGAGCCGCCAGACCTGCTCGACCACGCCGGCGGTGTCGGCCACCGGGGTGGTGTTGGCCATCGCGTGCACGGCGGTGAAGCCGCCCATCGCGGCGGCCCGGGTGCCGGTGAGCACGGTCTCGGCGTCCTCGCGGCCGGGCTCGCGCAGGTGGGTGTGCAGGTCGACCAGGCCGGGCAGTGCGATCAGCCCGGTGGCGTCGATCTCGATGTCCGCCTCGACCGTCAGGCCGGTCCCGATCTCCTTGACCACACCGTCGGCGAGGTGGAGGTCCTGCGGGGCGCCGCCCAGGATCTTGGCGTTGCGGATCAGGTAGCTGGTCACTGAGCGGTCTCCACGGAGTCGGTACGGGGGGCGTCGGCGGGGGCGTCGGCGAAGACGGCGCCGCCGAGCAGCAGGTAGAGGACGGCCATCCGGACGGAGACGCCGTTGGCGACCTGCTCGATGGCGGTGCAGCGCGGCGAGTCGGCGACCTCGGCGGTGATCTCCATGCCGCGGACCATCGGGCCGGGGTGCATCACGATCGCCCGGTCCGGCAGCTGGGCCATCCGGCGGCCGTTCATGCCGTAGCGGCGGCTGTACTCGCGCTCGGTCGGGAAGAACGCGGCGTTCATCCGCTCGCGCTGCACCCGCAGCATCATCAGCGCGTCCGTCTTGGGCAGGACCTCGTCCAGGCTGTAGCTGATCTCGCAGGGCCAGTTCTCGACCCCGATCGGCAGCAGCGTGGGCGGGGCGACGAAGGTGACCTGCGCGCCGAGGGTGTTCAGCAGGTGGACGTTGGAGCGGGCGACCCGGCTGTGCAGGACGTCGCCGACGATGGTCACCCGGCGCCCGGCCAGGTCGTTGCCGCTGCCGGGGTTGAGGTGGCGGCGCATGGTGAAGGCGTCGAGCAGCGCCTGGGTGGGGTGCTCGTGGGTGCCGTCACCGGCGTTGATCACACTGCCGTGCAGCCAGTCGGACTGGGCCAGCCGGGCCGGCGCGCCGGAGGCGTGGTGGCGGATGACCACCGCGTCGGCGCCCATCGCCTGGAGGGTCAGCGCGGTGTCCTTGAGGCTCTCGCCCTTGGAGACCGAGGAGCCCTTGGCGGAGAAGTTGATGACGTCGGCCGAGAGGCGCTTCTCGGCGACCTCGAAGGAGGTCTTCGTCCGGGTGGAGTCCTCGAAGAAGAGGTTGACGACGGTGCGGCCGCGCAGCGTGGGCAGCTTCTTGACGGCCCGGCCGGAGAGCTGGGCCAGCTCCTCGGCGGTGTCCAGGATCAGCAGCGCGTCGTCGCGGCTGAGATCGGCGGCGGAGACGAGGTGGCGCTTCACGCGGGTTACTCCGGGAGGTGCGGTTCGGAAGGCTGGGGGGCCAGGGCCTGCGAGCTGCGGGCGGTGTAGTCGCGGTCGCCGACCAGGACGGCGTCCACTCCGTCGCTGTCGGACAGGCGCACCTGCACGGCCTCGCGCAGCGAGGTGGGGAGGTTCTTGCCCACGTAGTCGGCGCGGATCGGCAGCTCGCGGTGGCCCCGGTCGACCAGGACGGCGAGCTGCACGGCGCGCGGGCGGCCGATGTCGTTCAGCGCGTCGAGCGCGGCGCGGATGGTGCGGCCGGAGAAGAGCACGTCGTCGACGAGGATGACGAGCTTGCCGTCGATGCCGCCGGCCGGGATCTCGGTGTGCTCCAGGGCGCGGGCGGGCTTCAGCCGCAGGTCGTCCCGGTACATGGTGATGTCCAGGGTGCCCAGCGGGATCTCGCGCCCGGTGATCTGGGCCAGCCGGCCGTGTAGGCGGCGGGCGAGGTGGACGCCCCTGGTGTGGATGCCGAGCAGCACGACGTCCTCCGCGCCCTTGGCGCGCTCGACGATCTCGTGCGCTATCCGGGTGACGACCCGGGCGATGTCCGTGCCGTCCAGCACCTGGTGAGGTGCCCGGGGCGTCGGTTCATGGTGTGTGGTCATGCCGAAGCGGACCTCCTTCCCCGCCTCACGGGACGGGCCTTAAAGGATGTCTGGGATGGCCCCCGCCGACCGGGCGCGGGCTTCGAGCCATCGTAGCAGTGCGCCGGACAGTAAACAGACGGCCATCATTCCGCTTCCCGGGGTTAACACTCCGGACGCGCCGACGATGCGGGCCATTCGCACGACTGCCCCATTCGGCTTGACGCAACTACCTTACTCTACGTAACCTCACAGTGAGTTACGAGACGGACGTCGGACCCACCGGTAACGACGTCGGCAATCGCCCGTGACCCACCACTGAACGCGAAGCAATCTCGTCCGGGGAGATCAATGTCCAGCGACTACGCGAAGCAACTCGGAGGCAAGCTCCGAGCGATCCGCACTCAGCAGGGTCTCTCCCTGCACGGTGTCGAGGAGAAGTCCCAGGGGCGATGGAAGGCAGTCGTCGTCGGCTCGTACGAGCGTGGTGACCGTGCGGTCACCGTGCAGCGTCTGGCCGAGCTGGCGGAGTTCTACGGCGTCCCGGTGCAGGAACTGCTGCCCGGCGGCACGCCCGGCGGTGCGGCCGAGCCGCCGCCGCGCCTGGTCCTCGACCTGGAGAGACTGACCCAGGTCCCGTCCGAGAAGGCCGGCCCGCTGCAGCGCTACGCGGCGACCATCCAGAGCCAGCGCGGCGACTACAACGGCAAGGTGCTGTCGATCCGCCAGGACGACCTGCGCACCCTGGCCGTCATCTACGACCAGTCGCCGTCGATCCTCACCGAGCAGCTGATCTCCTGGGGCGTGCTGAACCCCGACGCGCGCCGTGCGGTGCGCGAGGAGGACGCGAGCTGAGGCTCACCGCACCGGCTCCCGCCAGCGGATCCAGGCACGACCCGGCACCAGCACGACCAGTGCCGGCAAGCAGAAACGTCACGGCGCGGCTCCCCAGAGCGGGGGCCGCGCCGCGGTGTCGAACAGGCCGTCCCGGGCGGCGCCGGTCTCAGCAGACCGTGTCCAGGCTGTAGCCGGGCTGCGCCGCCACACCGTCCAGCCGCACCGGCCGGTCGGCCGGGGCCCAGTCCTGCCCGCCGCTCGACCAGGCCCAGGAGGCCGGCAGGTACTCCCCGCAGGAGGCCGCCGAGCCCTGCGAACCGTGCAGCACCGCGACGCCCGGCAGCTCCAGGGCCAGCCCGGCGCAGAGCACCGCGCAGAGCAGCTCCAGGTCCTCGTCGTTGATCCGGACCACGCCGTCCTCCCACTGGAGCACCCGCGCCGCCGCGGTCAGCGTCCCGCCGGGCGCGTCCACCCGCAGGCGCAGCTCGTACACGCCGGCGCCCGCGCCGACCAGCATCCGCCGGAACACCTCGCCCCCGCGCTGGTAGGCGGCGCGCACCCAGGCGGCGTGCTCCTCATCGGGCGCGCCCGCGCCCCCGTACAGGCCCCCGTCGAGCAGCAGGTCGGCGTGGCAGAGCGTCAGCCCGTTCTCCCGGGCGCGCACCAGGCGCGGCACGAAGTCCCCGGCCAGCTCCTCGCCCTGATAGACGAGCAGCTGGGTCTGCAGGGCCGGGTTGGTCAGGTAGCGGTCGCGGGCGGCGGGCTCGGCCGGGTCCAGCCCGTGCAGCACGCAGAACTCCTCGAAGTCCTGCGGGTGGAACATCCGGGCCCGGACGGTGTCGAACCGCTCCAGCGCCTCGGCCAGCAGGTCCGCGATGTCGGCCAGGTAGCGCTCGTGGTCGGGGGCGTCGGAGATCCCCCACGCCCGGGCCCGCGCGAAGTCCGCGGCGTTGGTCAGCACCCCGATGACAAAAGCCTGTTCGGCACCCGCGGCCCGCTGTGGGCGGTGCGACGCCCGCACGGCGGGCCGCGAGCCGCCGGCGGTGCAGTCGGAGTTACGGCGGGCGCGCCCCAAATGACTCATCGGTGGCTCCTGGCTTCGACGTCGGCGGTGGGTCGAGGGTCAGCGGCGGGCTCGCCGCTGACCCTCTTCCTCCCCATCCGCGCGCGTCGCACACGTACGGCGTGTCACAGGAATGTAACCACCGGTAATCCGGGCCCCCGGGAGCGGTGCTCCGGACCGTCCGGGGCTGCGGCACTCCGGCCTACCGGGGCGCCCGGGCGAGCTGGCGGGACTGCGCGACCAGGCGGCCCGACTCGTCCCAGACCTCCGCGTCCTCCTCGAAGTAACCGCCGGCCAGGTTGCGGGTCGCGTGGGTGACCCGGAGCCAGCCGGGCACGGGCCTGGCGCGCAGGTGGACGGTCAGCTCGATGGTGGGGGCCCAGCCCGGCAGGCCGAGGTCGAAGGTGACCGGCGGCAGCGCGTCGGCGACCAGCAGGAGCAGCAGCGGGTCGGGCTCGCGGCCGTCGGCGAGCCGGAACCAGCCCTGGATCCGCCCCTGGCCGGAGGGCTGCCCGAGCGCCCAGCCGACGGTGGCCGGGTCCAGCCGCAGGTCGAACCGCTCCAGCAGGGCGGCCTGGTCGATCAGCTCCTTGGGGGCGTGCTCGACGCCGATGCACTGGTCCGGCGGCGGCAGCTGCGGCGGGCGGGCGCTGGTGCGCACCTCGCCCTCGGCGGTGGCGAGGTCGCCGTGGCTGGCCACCACGCGCAGCCGTTCGACGCCGTCCTGGCTGAGCGAGGCGGTGCCGGTGGACAGTCCGCGGCCGGTGCGCAGCACCTCGGTGCGGACGGTGGCCGGGCCGGGCGTGGAGGCGGACAGGTAGTAACCGCTGATGGACACCGGGTCCGGGTGGGTGCCGTGCTCCAGCGACAGCGCGTGTCCGGCCACCGCGAGCAGCAGTCCGCCGTTCACCCCGCCACCGATCTGCCAGCCGGCGCCGAGCTCGGCCTCGTAGCGGCCGGCCTCCTCGGGGTGCCTGGTCAGGGCGATGCCCTGGTCGAACTCGCTGCGGATCGCCGTGGTCATGTGGGGGGCCTGCCCTTCAGCGTGCTTCCGGACGTCAAGTTACTGACAAGTAGGCCCCCACCCTACGCCGACCGGGGGAAACGCGGAACGGCCGCCGGAACCCTGTTCGGGTTCCGACGGCCGTTCACGAGGTCGCCGTTACCGGCGGATGCCCGGCTTCAGCTCCAGGAAGCGGGCGAGCATGCCGTTGACGAAGGCCGGGGAGTCGTCCGTGGAGAACTCCTTGGCGATCTCGACGGACTCGTCCAGGACGACGGCGTCCGGGACGCCGTCCTCCCAGATCAGCTCGTACGCACCGAGCCGCAGGACGTTGCGGTCCACGATCGGCATCCGGTCGAGGGTCCAGCCCACGGCGTACTGCTCGATCAGGTCGTCGATGCGACGGGCGTGCTGGACGTAACCCTCGATGAGCTCCATGGTGTACTCACCGACCTGCGGGGTGCCCTCGTCGGGCTTGGCCTCACGGGCGCGGGCCACCCAGTCGGCGAGGACCTGCTGCGGGTCGACCCCGCGGTGGTCGGCCTCGAAGAGGATCTGGAAGGCCCGGGTACGGGCCTTGCTGCGTGCGGCCGACACGGACTTACTTCACCCGGCCGAGGTAGCTGCCGTCGCGGGTGTCGACCTTGACCTTCTCGCCGGTGACGACGAAGAGCGGGACGGCGATCTCGGCGCCGGTCTCCAGGGTGGCCGGCTTGGAGCCACCGGTCGAGCGGTCGCCCTGGACGCCCGGCTCGGTGTGGGCGATGGTCAGCTCGACGGCGGCCGGGAGCTCGATGTAGAGGACGGCGCCCTCGTTGGTGGCGACCAGGGCCTCGAAGCCCTCCAGCAGGTACTTGGCGGCGTCGCCGACGACGGCCGGCTCGACCGTCAGCTGGTCGTAGGTGTCCATGTCCATGAACACGAAGTTCTCGCCGTCCTTGTACGAGAACTGCATGCCGCGCTTGTCGACGTTGGCGGTCTCGACCTTGGTGCCGGCGTTGAAGGTCTTGTCGACGACCTTGCCCGTCAGGACCTCCTTGAGCTTGGTACGCACGAAGGCCGGGCCCTTGCCGGGCTTGACGTGCTGGAACTCGACGACGGACCAGAGCTTGCCGCCATCGAGCTTGAGGACCATGCCGTTCTTGAGATCGTTCGTGGAAGCCACGGGCGCACTTACTCCTGGATATAGCTGTCAAGGAACCAAGGGGTGCGTCCTGCCGCCCACGGCCGGGGGCCGCGGTCACAGGGCGAGGAGCTCCTTGGTGGTGATGGTGAGCAGCTCGGGCCCGCCCTCCTCAAGGGGGCGCACGACGAGCGTGTCCTCGATCCGGACCCCGCCCTTGCCCGGGAGGTGGACCCCTGGGCCGACGGTGACCGGCACGCGGCTGTCCAGTTTACCCATGTCCGACGGACCGAGGCGCGGCGCCTCCCGGATCTCCAGCCCGATGCCGTGGCCCACCGGGTGCGGGGAGGCCTCGGTGTGGCCGGCCGCCTCCAGGACCTGCCGGGCGGCCCGGTCGGGCACGCACTGCTCCACCCCCGGTCCGAGCGCCTCCCGGCCGGCCCGCTGGGCCCGGAAGACCAGCCGGTGCAGCTCCACCTGCCAGGGCGCCGGGGCGGCGCCGATCACGAAGGTGCGGGCGGTGGAGACGCCGTAGCCGCGGTACTGGGCGCCCATCACCACGGTCAGGAAGTCGCCCTCCTCCACCCGGCGGTCGGTCGGCTGGTGGGCGGCCTGGCCGGAGTGGCTGCCGGTGCCGACCGACACCGGGAAGGCGGCCCGGTCGGCGCCGTGGTCGATCATCCGGCGCTCCAGCTCCATCGCCAGGTGCCGCTCGGTGCGGCCGACCAGGATCGACTCCAGCAGCTCGCCGAGCGCCTGGTCGGCGATCTCGGCGGCGATCCGCAGGTCGGCGATCTCGTGCTCGTCCTTGACCACCCGCAGCCGCTCGACCGTCCGGCCGAGGTCCACCAGCCGGGCGCCCTCGGCCAGGCCCCCCACCGCCCGGTGCCGGCTGACGGTCAGGTCGTGCTCCTCCACCGCCAGGTCCGACACCCCGGACGCGGCCGCGACCGTCGCGGCGGCCAGCGCGGTGTCCGAACCGGACGCCACCGGCAGCCGGGCGATGTCCGGGGCGATCAGGTGCTCCCCGGAGTCGTCCGGCGGCAGGTCGTCCGGCAGCGCGAGCAGCGCCCGCTCCCTGGTCAGCAGCAGGCTCGCCCCGCAGGGCGCGCAGCCCGTCAGGTACCGCACGTTCGCCGCGCCGGTGATCAGCGCCGCATCGGCCCCGGCCGCGCTGCAGTGCTCCCTCACCCGCTCCCGCCGCCCCGCGTACGCATCCGCCATGCGTCGAGCCTACGAACCCCCGGCCCGAAGCGCCCGCCGAGCACCCCCGACAGAACCCCCGGTGCTTCCTGCGCGCCCCCCGCGCGACCGCGCCGTCGCCCCGCGTCCCACGCCGTGCCGCCCGCTCCCCGCCGAGGCGGCCGCCGAGGGGCCGGGGCCCCTCGGCGGCTCCCTCACCGCTCGTCCGGGTCGAGCAGGCCCCGCCGGTAGGCCGGGACGAGGCTCTGCGGGACGAGCATCTCCCGGCCGTTCAGCGTGATCGGGACCAGCTTCGGGGGCGTGGCCCGCCACTGGGCGCGGCGGTGCCGGGTGTTGCTGCGGGAGGTCCTGCGCTTGGGTACGGCCATCGTGGGCTCCTCATCGGGTGGTGGTGGTCGGGCCGGGACCGCGGCGGGGCGGGTCGCCCGCGCGGGGTGGGCCGGCTTCTCGGTGGACGGGGTCGAGCAGGTCGTGGAAGGCGTCCGGCAGGGCCTTCCAGCCGGATTCGCCGGCGGCGAGTTCGGCGTCGGTGAGCAGGCAGGAGTCGAGCAGTTCGGTGAGGCCGTCGACGTCCAGTCCCTCGGCGGTGAAGCTGAGCTGCTGCACCCGGTCGCCGTGCAGCGGGTGCCAGTCGAGGGCGGCGGCGGCCCGGCGGGCGGGCGGGTAGAGCTCCCAGGCCGCGTCGGGCAGGGAGGTCAGCCAGGGCCCGCACTCCTCGACCGCGAGGTTGGCCCCGGCGGCGTCCCAGGCCAGCAGGAGGTCCGGCCGGTTGGCGAGCCAGAACCGGCCGCGGCTGCGCTGGGCCGCCGGGACGAGCAGTTCCAGCGCCCGGTGCAGCCGCTCGGGGTGGAGCGGGCGGCGGCGCTCCCACAGCAGGGTGGTGACGCCCGCCTCGTCCCGCTCCTGCGGCAGCAGGGCGAGCGCGGGGTTGACCCGGTCGCGGGTCGACGTCACTGCCCTGCCGCACCGGCGGGGCACTGGGCACGAAGACGTCGACGAC
>NZ_JBEZUT010000028.1:0-43421 GCF_040636595.1 Kitasatospora sp. NPDC036755 | reverse complement strand
CTACAACCTCGGCATCGCGAACAACGTGCTCCTGTTCGACCTGCTGGACGAGAACGTCTTCTCCCGGATCGAACTGCGGGAGTCCCGCGGCCCGTCGCCGGCGGCCGAGCGCGGCCCGGGCGGCGTGTTCCTCGGCGGCCTGTCTAGCGGCCAGGTAGGCCTGGACGGCGGCCATGCCGTAGACGGGCTGGATGAGCTGGTGTCCCTTGAAGAAGGGTCTGGCCGGGGCGAACCCGGCGGCGACCACGAGGTCGCGGATCTCTGCTATCTCGGCCTCACTGCGCGCGGTGAAGCGGACCTCCCAGCCCTTCTTGTACGTATGCCCCTTCTCGCCGCTTCGGCGGGCGGGGTCCGGGCGGCGGACGTATCCGGGCAGGCGGCCGAGGCGGAGCTGGGCCGCGCGGAGGCCGGCGGTCTCGTCACGTGACATGACGTAAGCCTAGGCAATCCCCGGGGCCGGATTGACGCCTTGGGGGTCCCTCGCCGTATGCCTTTGGTCACTCTGGGTCAGGCGACCAGGTCGCCGATCGTTTTCGATCACATATGACAACCTGATGAGCGTCAATTACTCCAAATGAGTGAGGGTATGAGGACTTTAGTGCGGGCTGATCCCGGTTTCGCGACGGTTGAGTAACAGTGCGTCAGGGTCCCGGTCGCAGGTCCTGACGGGCGGGGATGGTGTCGGCATGAGCTACCGGATTCCGTCGCCGCCGCCGTCCCTGGAGGAGCTGGCGAAGCGTCAACAGAACGTCGTCACCGCGAGCCAGTTGCGGGCCCGGGGCGTGCCGGCCCGGATCATCACCGAGCACTGCCGCCGGGGCGGCCCCTGGCAGCGGGTGCTGCCCCGGGTCTACCTCCTGCAGGCCGCCGAGCCCACCCCGGAGCAGCGGATGTGGGCCGCGCTGCTGTACGCCGCGCAGAACGGCCGTGAGGAGGGCCGCCGGGAGGGTGCGGTGATCACCGGTGCGGCCGCGCTGGCGCTGTACGGATTCACCGTCGTGCCCCGGCTGCCCGCGGTGACCGGGGTGGACGTCCTGGTGCCCCGGCAGCGCCGGCTGAAGGACGCCGGCGAGGTGCGGATCCGGCGCACCGAACGGGAGTTGGTGGCCCGCTCGGTGCACGGCCTGGCCTGTGCGCCGGTGGCCAGGGCGGTCGCCGACGCGCTGGTCGAGTGGACGGCCGGTCCGGTCGGTCCGGGAGGTTCGGCGCCGGTGCGCGAGGTGCTGCGGGAGGCGGTCTCCCGGCCCGAGGACCGTTGCACGGTGGGGGAGTTGGTGGCGGAGCTGACCGACTCCGGGCTGACCGGTGAGCCCCGGGTGCGGGCCGCATTGGACGAACTGCTCGCCACCGAGCGGGACTTGGCGCTGGAGCGGATCGGCCGCCTGGCGGACGAGTGGCTGCTGCCGGCCCCGCTGAACGCCCCCGAGCTGCGGATGCGCGGAGGCACGTACATCGCCGTCCCGGACCTCTACTGGCCGGAGCGGGGTGTCGCGGTGGAGGTGGACTCGGAGCTGCGCAGTGTGAGCGAGGGGGAGGCCGCCTGGGTGCGCGGCGGCCAGCACCGGATGGAGTACCTGGGCATCCGGGTGGTGTACGTCTCCGGAGCCCGGCTGGCCGAGGACCCGGACGTGGTCGGCGGCGAACTGCGCGAGGCCTACCGGATCGGGGGGACGGACGTGGTGGAGCTGCTGGTGGTCTGAGCGCGGCCCCGAGACGGCGGGCCGCCCCCGCGCCGCGAACGCCCCCCACTCCCCGCGGCACCCACGCGTCACGACGCACGCGCCGCGAAACCCACGCACCGCGCCCCCGCAGCCGGCCCCCCGGAGTCGTTACGAACGGACCACCGGCTCGCCGACCAGCTCGACCCCGGCCGCCCGCAGCTCCGCCAGCGCGGCGGCGGTGGTCTCCGCGGCGACCCCGGCGGTGAGGTCCAGCAGCACGCGGGTGGTGAAGCCGGCCCGGGCGGCGTCCAGGGCGGTCGCCCGGACGCAGTGGTCGGTGGCGATGCCGACCACGTCGACCTCGTCGACCTGCCGTTCGCGCAGCCACTCCACCGGGCCGCGGCCGTTCTCGTCCAGCCCCTCGAAGCCGCTGTACGCCGCCGAGCGGGCGCCCTTGTCGAAGACCGCCTCGACCGCGCCGGAGATGACGGAGGGCGCGAAGTTGGGGTGGAAGCCGACGCCTTCGGTGCCGGCCACGCAGTGCGGCGGCCAGCTGTCGACGTAGTCCGGCTCGTCCGAGAAGTGGTCGCCCGGGTCGATGTGGTGGTCGCGGGTGGCGAGGACGTGCCGGTATCCGGGGGAGGACTCGGCGATCAGGTCGGTGATGGCGGCGGCCACCTCGGCGCCGCCGGCGACGGCCAGGCTGCCGCCCTCGCAGAAGTCGTTCTGCACGTCGACGACGATCAGTGCCCGGTGCATGACGTGACTCGCATCCTCGGATCTCGGGGGCCCGCGGGAGGCGGCGCCCCGGTGGGGGAGCCCTCGGGGGTGCGCGGCCCGGTCGTGCCGGGCGCGGGGGGTCCTCGGGGAGCTCCGGGGGAACTCGGGAACTCTACGGCTGACTCTAGGGAGTGGCGCGCGGGGGCGGAAGCCCCGGGGCGGGTCTTCGGGCCCGCGTCCGCGTGGGGTGTGCGGGACGGAGCCCGGGGCCGGATCCGAACCGCCGGACCGGCCCCGGGCTCCGGTCAGTGGGCCGGGTCGGCGGGCAGGACCAGCTCGGTCGGCAGTACCGGGTCGCCCTTGGAGAGCTGGGTCGCCGACAGGGGCAGTGCGGCGCGGGCGCGCACGTGCCGGTCGCGGGCGGCGTTCAGCGGCTCCCGGCCGACGGTCTCGCCGTCCAGGACGAGCGGCACCTGCACCAGGTGCGGCCGCAGTTCGTCCGGGACGGGGCCGGTGCCGACGACCTCGGCCTCGGCGACGCCGTCGGCGTCGGGCCGGCGGGCCGCCCACTTGCGGCCGCCGATGCTGGTCTTGCCGCCGGCCGCGCGCTTGGCGACCGGCACCAGCGGGCCGCCGTCGGTCTCGGCCCGGGCGACCAGCTTGTAGACCATCGCGCAGGTGGGGTGGCCGCTGCCGGTGACCAGGCTGGTGCCGACGCCGTAGCCGTCCACCGGGGCGGCGGCCAGGGCGGCGATCGCGTACTCGTCCAGGTCGGAGGTGACGATGATCCTGGTCCGGTCGGCGCCGAGGTCGTCCAGTTGGCGGCGGACCCGGTGGGCCAGCAGGGTGAGGTCGCCGGAGTCGATCCGGACGGCGCCCAGCTCGGGGCCGGCCACCTCGACGGCGGTGCGCACGGCTTCGGGCAGGTCGAAGGTGTCGACCAGCAGGGTGGTGCCCTTGCCCATGGAGGCGATCTGCGCCGTGAAGGCGTCCCGTTCGCTGTCGTGCACGAGGGTGAAGGCGTGGGCGGCGGTGCCGGTGGTCGGGATGCCGTGGGTGAAGCCGGCCTCCAGGTCGGAGGTGGCGGCGAAGCCGGCCACGTAGGCCGCCCGGGCGGCGGAGACGGCGGACTGCTCGTGGGCCCGGCGGGCGCCCATCTCGATCACCGGGCGGCCGCCGGCGGCGGCGGTCATCCGGGAGGCGGCGGCCGCGATGGCCGAGTCGTGGTTGAGGATCGAGAGGATCACCGTCTCCAGGATCACGGCCTCGGCGAAGCTGCCCTCGACGGTGAGCAGCGGGGAGCCGGGGAAGTAGACCTCGCCCTCGGGGTAGCCGTGGATGTCGCCGCGGAAGCGGTAGTCGGCGAGGAAGCGCAGGGTGTCCTCGTCGACCACGTCCTGGTCGGCCAGCCAGTCCAGCTGGGGGGTGGTGAAGCGGAAGTTCTCGACGGCGTCCAGCACCCGGCCGGTGCCGGCCACGACGCCGTAGCGGCGACCGCTGGGCAGGCGGCGGGTGAACACCTCGAAGACGGAGCGGCGGTGCGCGGCCCCGCTGCGCAGGGCGGCCTGCAGCATGGTGAGCTCGTAGCGGTCGGTGAGCAGCGCGGTCGAGCCGGCCGCGCGCACTGAAGTGGCGTCCATGCGGATGATGCTACTACCACTTAGCGTCAGAGTGACGATTTCTCGTGGAGCGTGCCGGGCCGGAATCGCCCGGCTGTCCCCCGGATGGCAGCATGGGGCGTGAGGGGTTACGGACGACTGTGCAGCGAGGAGGACCCGGCGTGAGCGTCGCGCCCGTGGAGATCGAGCGCCCGGAGGTCGAAGGGGTACCGGTGACCGAACCGGACACGCCCTGGGTGACCATCGTGCACAACGACCCGGTGAACCTGATGAGCTACGTCCAGTACGTCTTCCAGGCCTACTTCGGCTACCCGAAGGACAAGGCCCGGAAGCTGATGATGGACGTCCACACCAAGGGTCGGGCGGTGGTCTCCAGCGGCTCCCGCGAGGAGATGGAACGCGACGTCCAGGCGATGCACGGCTACGGCCTCTGGGCGACGCTGCAGCACGACTGACGCCGGGCCGGCCCGTGCCGGCTGGGCGGGCGCCGGCGCGACCGGCGCAGGAGCGGCCGGCGCCGGCCCGATGGGTGCCGGACCGCCGGCCGTACGACCGAAGACGACGAAGACGGGCTGACCGATACAGATGGCTGGGTTGTTCGAGAGCACCGGCGGTGGCGGCGCGGCGATCGCGCTGGACGAGTGGGAGGCCTCCATCCTGCGCTCGCTGGAAGTGCAGTTGCTGGAGCTGATCGGCCCCGGTCCGGGCGGGGCCGGTGACGACCCGCTGGCCGCGCTGTTCGCCGAGGGCCCGACCGAGGCGCCGGCCGACCCGGTGCTGGCCCGGTTCTTCCCGGACGCCTACGGCGACCCGGGGAAGCCGGAGGACGAGGAGTCCAGGGTCGCGTCCGGGGAGTTCCGCCGTTTCACCGAGCTGGACCTGCGGGCCCGCAAGCGGGACGACGCGCTGTTCGTCGTCCGGGCGCTGGACGGGCTCGGCGACGGCGGGGTGCTCAAGCTGGCCGCGGCCGACTGCCCGCGCTGGCTGGGTGCGCTCAACGACCTGCGGCTGGCCGTCGGTGTCCGGCTGGAGGTCACCGAGGACGACGAGGACGGCCTCTACGAGCTGCCGGACGGTGACGAGCGCAAGCCGCTGGTGATGGCGTACCTGTGGCTGGGCGCCCTGCAGGAGTCGCTGCTGGAGGCGATCGCGGACTGATCCTGCCCGCTTTCGGGCAAGCCCCGGCCGTTTTGTCCAGGATGTGGACGATCAGCCGGGGCATTTCTTATGAAAATCGGGCAAACCATGCCAGGTCATGCTCAAATAACGCTCAGATGGACACCGCTATCCGAACCTCGCGTGGTACGACTTCTCCACCCCCGAGACCGACCAGGACGGTGCACAGTGGTCGAGAAGTCGTACGACGAAATGGTCGACAATTCACCCGACGCGGAGGGCTACGAGCGCGGGCTCGGCAGCCGCCAGATCCAGATGATCGCCATCGGCGGCGCGATCGGCACCGGCCTGTTCCTCGGCGCCGGCACCGCGATCTCCCGCTCCGGCCCGAGCCTGATCCTCTCCTACGCCGTGGCCGGCCTGGTGATCTTCGTGATCATGCGTGCCCTCGGCGAACTGCTCACCTACCGCCCGGTCTCCGGCAGCTTCGCCGAGTACGCCCGGGAGTTCCTCGGCCCCTTCGCCGGCTACGTGACCGGCTGGACGTACTGGCTGTTCTGGGTCGTCACCGGAATGGCGGAGACCACCGCAGCCGCGGTCTACGTGCGGTTCTGGGCGCCCGACATACCGCAGTGGATCAGCGCGCTGACCTTCCTGGTCCTGCTCTACGCGGCCAACCTGATCTCGGTGAAGCTGTTCGGCGAGATCGAGTTCTGGTTCTCCATGGTCAAGGTCACCGCCATCATCGGCATGATCCTGATCGGCGTCGGAGTGCTCACCCTCGGCTTCAGCAAGGCCGGTGACACCGCCTCAATCAGCCACCTCTGGCAGGACGGCGGCTTCTTCCCCCAGGGCATCGGCTCCACCGTGATGACCCTTCAGATCGTCATGTTCGCCTACCTGGGCGTCGAACTCGTCGGCGTCACCGCAGGCGAGAGCGAGAACCCCGAGAAGACCCTGCCGCGGGCCATCAACACCCTGCCCTGGCGGATCATGCTGTTCTACATCGGCGCCCTGGTGGTCATCCTCTCCCTCGTGCCGTGGACCGAATTCCAGCCCGGCGTCAGCCCGTTCGTCGCCGCCTTCGGCAAGATCGGCATCCCGGCGGCAGCCGGCATCATCAACTTCGTGGTGCTCACCGCCGCGCTCTCCTCCTGCAACTCCGGGATGTACTCCACCGGCCGGATGCTCCGCGACCTCGCGCTCAGCGGCCAGGCCCCGGGACGGCTGACCAAGCTCAACACCCGCCGCACCCCGGCCTTCGCGATCACCGTCTCCAGCCTGCTGATGGGCCTCGGCGTGGTGCTCAACTACCTCGTCCCGGCACGGGCGTTCGAGTACATCACCTCCGTCGCCACGGTCTGCGGGCTGTGGACCTGGGCGATGATCCTGATCTCCCAGATCCGCTACCGCCGGGCCTGGCAGGCCGGACGGCTGCCGGCGCCCACCTTCAAGGCGCCCGGCGGCGCCTGGGTCAGCGGGGCCGCGCTCGCCTTCCTCGCCCTGGTCGTGGTGCTCATCGGGCTGGACCGGGACAACCGGATCTCGCTGTTCGTCTTCCCGTGCTGGGCGCTGCTGCTGGTGATCGGCTACCAGGTGCTCAAGCGCCGCGACCCGCGGGCCCTCCACGGCGGCACGCCGGCCCGGGAGCCCGTCGGAGAGGGGACCGCGGACGCCCCCGGCGGGAACGTGGACACCCGCTGACCGCACCTCGGACACCACCGCGGACGGCCGTCGGGCCGTGGCTATCCTGACCGCATGCTGACCATCACCCGAGAACTCCGCGACCGGATCGTGGCCCACGCCCGCGCCGACCACCCGGACGAGGCCTGCGGCGTGGTCGCCGGACCGGCCGGCAGCGGCCGCCCCGAGCGGTTCGTCCCGATGCTCAACGCCGCCCGCTCGCCCACCTTCTACGAGTTCGACTCGGGCGACCTGCTCAAGCTCTACCGCGAGATGGACGACCGGGACGAGGAGCCGGTGATCGTCTACCACTCGCACACCGCCACCGAGGCCTACCCCTCGCGCACCGACGTGAGCTACGCCTCCGAGCCGTTCGCCCACTACGTGCTGGTCTCCACCGCCGAGGGCAACGACGAGGGGGACCCGTACCAGTTCCGCTCGTTCCGCATCGTGGACGGCGAGATCACAGAGGAAGACGTGCAGGTCGTCGAGGCCTACCCGGCCTGACCGGCACCCCCGCGGACCCGGCCCGCCGCCCCTCCCCGAGGGGCGGCGGGCCTCCGTCGTCTCAGCCCTGGGAACGGAAACATCCGGATCCCGAGACGGGCATGTCGGAGCGGGACCGGGAATCTATACGATGAGTCCATGCGTTCCGTCGATGTGAGCACTCAGGCCCCGGGCACCCGCCTCGTGGCGCGCCTGCACATCGACCTGTGCCGGCACGCCGGTGCGATCTGTCCCGGCACGCCCGCGCGCTCGCGCTGAGAGCCGCTTCACCACCCCACCCGGGCCCGCCGCCCCGGCGACGCCGGGCCCGGGCGCCCGCCCCGCCGCGTCCGCCGCGGCCACCCACTCCACGACCCGCACAGGAGCGCACTCATGGCCATCGAGGTCCGCATCCCGACCATCCTCCGCACCTACACCGACGGTGCCAAGGCCGTCGAGGGCAACGGCAGCAACCTCGGGGAACTCTTCACCGACCTCGACGCCCGCCACCCGGGCATCGCCGCCCGACTGGTCGAGGGCGGCGAACTGCGCCGCTTCGTCAACGTCTACCTGAACGACGAGGACGTCCGCTTCCTGGAGGGCATCTCCACCGCCCTCGCCGACGGCGACAGCGTCACCATCCTGCCCGCCGTGGCCGGCGGCGCCCGCTGACCTCCCGGTTCCCCCGCCGGATCCCCGCGGCACGGCGGGGGAACCGACCCGGGGGAACCGCCCCCGCCACCCTCACCGCCCCGGCCGGAGGCCTCCCTTGCGTTACGACAGTCCGCTCGAAGCCGTCGGCAACACCCCGCTGGTCCGCCTGCCGCGGCTGTCCGCCGCCGTCCCCGGCAACGACGAGGGCCTGGTGCGCCTCTGGGCCAAGCTGGAGGACCGCAACCCCACCGGCTCGATCAAGGACCGCCCGGCCCTGCACATGATCGAGCGCGCCGAGGCCGACGGCCGGCTCACCCCCGGCTGCACCGTCCTGGAGCCCACCAGCGGCAACACCGGCATCTCGCTGGCCATGGCCGCCAAGCTCAAGGGCTACCGGATGGTCTGCGTGATGCCCGAGAACACCAGCGAGGAACGGCGCGAACTGCTCCGCATGTGGGGCGCCGAGATCATCCCCTCCCCGGCCGCGGGCGGCTCCAACACCGCCGTCCGGATCGCCAAGGAGATCGCCGCCGAGCACCCCGACTGGGTCATGCTCTATCAGTACGGCAACCCCGACAACGCGGGCGCCCACTACACCGGCACCGGCCCCGAGATCCTCGCCGACCTGCCGACCGTCACCCACTTCGTGGCCGGCCTCGGCACCACCGGCACCCTGATGGGCGTCGGCCGCTACCTGCGCGAGAAGGTCCCCGGCGTGAAGATCGTCGCCGCCGAACCGCGCTACGACGACCTGGTGTACGGGCTGCGCAACCTGGACGAGGGCTTCGTCCCCGAGCTGTACGACGCCGAGGTGCTCACCACCCGCTTCTCGGTCGGCTCCGCCGACGCCGTCCGCCGCACCCGCGAACTCCTCCAGCAGGAGGGCATCTTCGCGGGCGTCTCGACCGGCGCCATCCTGCACGCGGCGATCGGCGTCGGGCGCAAGGCGGCGGCCGCCGGGGAGCGCGCGGACATCGTCTTCGTGGTCGCCGACGGCGGCTGGAAGTACCTGTCCACCGGCATCTACACCGCCGAATCCACCGAGGCCGCGGTCGAGGCCCTGCAGGGCCAGCTCTGGGCGTGACGCCCCGGCGCCCCTGACGGGGGCGGCGCTCCGGGCCCGACGCCTCAGCGGCTCTGGACGGCCCGCCGGGCCCGGGCCCAGACCTGCCCGTCCAGCGTGCCGGCCCGGCGGCGGAACGCCGACAGCGGCACCTCGCGCAGCTCGTCGGTCTCCAGCCAACTGGCCCGGCCCTGCCGGTCGCCCACCGTGCCGGGCGGCAGCGGCAGCACGCCCGGGCGCTCGGCGTGGTGCTTGCTGGTGATCTTTGCGACGGTGGCGGTCCGGCCGTGCACCCGCAGCACCAGGCACGGGCGGTCCTTGGAGCCGGGGCCGTCCTCGAACGGCACCTGCGCCCACCAGATCTCCTGCGGTCGCGGGCCCGCCCCCGTCCGCGGTCGCGGGCCGGCGGGCCGTGGGCCGGTCGGGCGGGCCGGGCGCGCGGTCGGGCGCGTGCGCCGCACCAGCGCCGCGACGGCGGCGGCCGACAGCGCGATGCCGAGCAGCGCCAGGACGATCCACGTGGCGGTCATGGCGTTCATGCGGCGAACCGTACCGGGCCCGCGGCGGAGGCCACCACCGTGCGGGCCGTGACAGTCGGGCATTTGTCCGCGGGTTGCTCCCGGTTCGTCACGGTCCTGCCACAATGCCCGTTCTGTGCCCGGAGTTCGGCCCGAAGCCCCGACCGGCCCGGCCAGGCTGCGTCACGAACGCCCGCCGCCGTCCCCCCGGAGGTGCCCTCGTGACCAGTGGCCCCGAGCTGTGGTCCTACGCCGAGATCGCCCGCCACATCAACGTCCGGCCCGCGACCGTCCGCAGCTACCGCCGGCACCGGCTGCTGCCCGATCCGGACGTGATCAACGGCAGCGGCCACCCGAGGTGGTACCCGTTCACCATCCGCGCCTGGGCCCGGAACCGGCCCCGGCGCCGCTGATCCCGGCCCGTCAACCGGTCGCGCACCCGCCCCGGGCGTTCTGGTGATTCCGCCCACAGCCCGGCACGGGGACGGGGGCAAAGTGCCGCTCCGCCCTTACCCTCGACACACCAACGCAGTGCTACCGGCCGGTCCACCGGGTCCGGCCTGCCGTTTTCCATGCTGTCCTGCACGCTTCCCGTGGAGGACGGCGATGCCGTTTTCCAACAGCAGCCAGGATGTGTCGGGGCGGAGGGGCTCGGATGAAACTGACCGTGGTGGGGTGCTCGGGGAGCTTCCCGGCCGCCGACTCGCCCTGCTCCAGCTACCTGGTCGAGGCCGAGGGCTACCGCGTCGTCCTCGACCTCGGCAACGGAGCGCTCGGCGCCCTGCAGAAGTACACCGGTCTCTACGACGTCGACGCCGTCCTGCTCAGCCACCTGCACGCCGACCACTGCGTCGACCTGTGCGCCTACTGGGTGGCCCGCAACTACCGCGCCGAGGGCTGCCCCGAACTGCTGCCCGTGTACGGCCCGGCCGGCACCGCCGAGCGGCTCGCCCGCGCCTACGACATGCCGGAGAACCCCGGGATGAAGGAGGTGTTCGAGTTCCGCACCCTCACGCCCGGCAGCTTCGAGCTCGGCCCGTTCCGGATCGGCGTCGCCCAGGTCAACCACCCCGTCGACGCCTTCGCCTTCCGGGTGGAGCACGACGGCCGCTCGCTGGTCTACAGCGGGGACACCGGCGAGAGCGCCGAACTCGTCGAACTCGCCCGCGACACCGACCTGTTCCTCTGCGAGGCCGCGTACATCGACGGGCGCGACACCTACCAGGCCGTCCACCTCAACGGCCGCGAGGCGGGCGAGCACGCCGCGGCGGCCGGCGCCCGCCGGCTCGTCCTCACCCACATCCCGCCGTGGACCGACGCCGAGCGCAACCGGCGGGACGCCGCGGACGCCTACCCGGGGCCGGTCGAGGTCGCCCGGGCCGGCGCGGTGTACGAGGTCTGAGCAGGTCGGCGGGGTACCGGGTGGCACCCCGCCGCCGCGCCCGGCGTTGCGGGCGGGCCCCGGACGTTCAGCGCTGCCCGGGGAGGGGCAGGCCGAGGTGGTCGCGCAGGGTCGGGCCGGTGTAGTCGGTGCGGAACACCCCGCGCTCCTGGAGCAGCGGGACGACCCGGTCGACGAACTCGTCCAGGCCGCCGGGGGTGAGGTGCGGGACGAGGATGAAGCCGTCGGCCGCGTCGTTCTGCACGAAGTGGTCGATCTGCGCGGCGACGGTGGCGGGCGATCCTATGAAGGACTGCCGGCCGGTCAGCTCGATCACCAGCTCGCGGCTGGTCAGCTTCTTCTCCGCGGCCACCGCCCGCCACCGCCGTGCGACGGCCACCGGGTCGCCGTGCCGGACCCTGCCCTGGACCAGCGCGCTGTCCGGGTCGGGGTCGACGGCCGGCAGCGGACCGTCCGGGTCGTGGTCGGACAGGTCGACGCCCCAGACCTGCTCCAGGAAGGCGATCGCGGTCCGCGGGCCGACCTGGGCCCGGCGGATCCCGTGGGCCCGCTCGGCCGCCTCGGCGTCGGTGTCGCCGACGACGAAGGTGGCCCCGGGCATGATCTTCAGCTCGTCCGGCTTGCGTCCGTACGCGGCGAGCCGGCGCTTGACGTCGGCGTGGAAGGCCTGGCCCTCGGTGAGAGTGGAGTGCCGGGAGAAGACCACGTCGGCGGTGGCGGCGGCGAACTCGCGTCCCTCGTCGGAGTCCCCGGCCTGGATCACCACCGGGTGGCCCTGCGGCGGGCGCGGCAGCGAGAGTCGGCCCTCGACCTCGAACTGCGGGCCGGAGTGCCGGACGGGCTCCTCCTCCGCGTCCCAGAACTCCCGTGCCAGCTGCACGAATTCGGCGGCCCGGGTGTAGCGGTCGGCGCGGTCCAGGTAGCCGCCGCGGCGGAAGTTCTCCCCGGTGAAGGCGTCCGAGGAGGTGACCACGTTCCAGGCCGCGCGGCCGCCGGAGAGGTGGTCCAACGAGGCGAAGCGGCGGGCGAGTTCGTACGGCTCGTTGAAGGTCGCGTTGACGGTGGCGGCCAGTCCGAGCCGTTCGGTGACGGCGGCCAGCGCGTTCAGCACGGTGAGCGACTCGGGGCGGCCGACCACGTCGAGGTCGTGGATCAGGCCCTTGGTCTCGCGCAGCCGCAGTCCCTCGGCGAGGAAGAAGAAGTCGAACTTCCCGCGTTCGGCGGTCTGCGCGAGGTGGCGGAAGGAGGAGAACTCGATGTGGCTGCCGGCGGCCGGGTCGCTCCACACCGTGGTGTTGTTGACGCCGGGGAAGTGCGCGGCGAGGTGGATCTGCTTGAGCGGTCGGTCCGTCATCGGGTCACCTCGGCGAGGGCGGGGGAAGCGGGGGAATCGGTGGGGGAGGCGGGGCGGGTGGCGTAGCGGCTGGCCGGGCGGGCCAGGCCGAGGTGGTCGCGCAGGGTGCGGCCGGTGTACTCGGCGCGCAGCAGCCCGGCGGCGCGCAGGGCGGGGGCGATCCGGTCGGCCAGTGCGGCCAGGTCGCGCGGCGGGTCGGCGGGCGTGAGGTGGAAGCCGTCGACGCCGTCGCCGGTCGCGGTGAGCTCGGCGAGCAGCCGCTCGTCGGCGGCGCGGTCGGGCAGGGCGGACAGAGCCGGGCCGAGCCGGGCGAGGATGCGCAGGTTCTCTCCGGACCGCAGCCGCAGCTCGGTGGCGGCGGTCAGCCGGGTCGCGCGGTCGGGGGCGTCGAGCAGGACGACGTCGGCGTGCCGGATCGCGGCGGCGACCCGGGCGCGCCCGCCGGGGGAGGCGTCCGGCGCGAGGTCGGCGGCGCCGACGGGCAGGGCGACCACCGGGCGGCCCTGCGGCGGGCGCGGGGTGATGGACGGGCCGCGGACGGAGAAGTGCGGGCCCTCGAAGTCGATGTGGTGCAGCTTGTCGCGGTCGACGAAGCGGCCGGTGGCGGTGTCGCGGATCTCCGCGTCGTCCTCCCAGCTGTCCCAGAGCCGGGCGGCCACCTCGACGGCGTCGGCGGCCTCGGCCCAGAGCTCGTCCTCGGCGGCGACCGGCCGGCGGCCGAAGGCCCGGGCCTCGGCCTCGGTGGCGGAGACGCCGACCAGCCAGCCGGCCCGGCCCTCGCTCGCCCAGTCCAGGGTGTTGACCGAGATCGAGGTGTGGAAGGGCTCGGTGTGGGTGGTGGTGACGGTCGGCACCAGCCCGACCCGGTCGGTGAGCGGGGCGATCCGGGCGAGGGCGGCGAGCGCGTCGGGGCGGCTCGGCGCGGCGGCGAAGGAGTCGTCGAGGGTGACGAAGTCCAGGGTGGCCCGTTCGGCGAGGCGGGCCAGGTAGGCGTAGTGCCCGGCGTCGAGGTGGCCGGGGCTGTCGAGGGCGGCGGACAGGTGCAACTGGCGGGGCATGGTGAGCCTGACTTCCTCGTGCGGACGCGTGCGGTCGCGTGCGGCCGCGCCCGGACACCGGCGCGGCCGTGCGGGGGCACGGCTGCGCGGGTGCGCGGCGCGGATCGGAGCGCGGTGGCGGCCCGGGGGCGGAGCCCGTACGGGCGGGGGGAGGGAACCGGCGCCGGGCGGGTCGTCAGCCGGGCGGCGGCGGGGGAACGGTCAGCTCAGCCGCGACACGCCGCGGACCACACGCGACCGAAGTCGATGTGGCTGCGGGTGACCAGCGGGCACGAGGCGTTCACCGCTTCAGTTGACCAGGGCCTCCGTCGGTTCGTCAACCGTCGTTCCCGCGGCACACCCGGGCCCGGGCACGCCGAAGGCCCCGCCCCGCCGCTGGGGGAGCAGCGGCGGGGCGGGGCCTTCGGGGAGGGGCGGTGACGCGGGCGTCAGGCCTTGGTGACGTCCTCGATCTCGTCGTCGTCCTCGCGACCGGGGGTCTTGAGGTCGAACTTGGTGATCGCGAAGCGGAACAGGAAGTAGTAGACCGCGGCGAAGACCAGGCCGAGCGGGATGATCATCCACGGGTCGGTGGCCTTGTTCCAGGCCAGCGCGTAGTCGATCAGGCCGCCGGAGAAGGTGAAGCCGTCGTGCACGCCGAGCGCCCAGGTGACGGTCATCGAGACGGCGGTGAGCACCGCGTGGATGACGTACAGGATCGGGGCGATGAAGACGAAGGCGAACTCGATCGGCTCGGTGACACCGGTGACGAAGGAGGTCAGGGCCAGCGAGACCATCATGCCGGTGACGGCCTTGCGGCGGTGCGCCTTGGCGGAGTGGGCGATGGCCAGCGCGGCGGCGGGCAGCGCGAACATCATGATCGGGTAGAAGCCCGACATGAACTGTCCGGCGGTCGGGTCGCCGGCGAAGAAGCGGGTCAGGTCGCCGTGCACGACGGTGCCGTCGGGCTTGGTGAAGTCACCGGTCTGGAACCAGGCGAAGGAGTTCACGAACTGGTGCATGCCGACCGGCAGCAGACCGCGGTTGACCAGGCCGAACGCGCCGGCACCGAACGCGCCGGCACCGATCAGGGTGTCGTTCAGGCTCTTGATGGCGTCGCCGATCGGGCCCCAGGCCAGACCGAAGAAGACGCCGATGCCGGTGCCGACGAAGGCCATCAGGATCGGGACGAGGCGGCGGCCGTTGAAGAAGCCGAGCCAGTCGACCAGCCTGGTGCGGTGGTACTTCTGCCAGAGCACCGCGGCCAGCAGACCGATCACGATGCCGCCGAGCACGCCGGGGTTCTGGTAGGTCGGGGGGACCCACTTGCCGTCGGCGATGTGGCCCTCGGCGATCGGGAACGCGGTGAGCACGTTCTTGTAGACCAGGAAGCCGACGAGGGCGGCGAGGGCGGTGGAGCCGTCGGCCTTCTTGGCGAAGCCGATCGCGATGCCGACCGCGAAGAGCAGCGGCAGGTTGTCGAAGACCCCGTTGCCGGCGGTCAGGAAGACCGAGGCGACCTTGTTCCAGCCGAGGCCGTCCTTGCCGAACACGTCGTCCTGGCCGAGACGCATCAGCAGACCGGCGGCGGGGAGCACCGCGATGGGCAGCTGGAGGCTGCGACCGATCTTCTGCAGACCCTGGAGGAGGTTCTGGCCGAACTTCTTGGCGGGGCTTGGCGTGGCCGGAGCCGTAGCGGGCGCCGGTGCCTGCTCAGACTGACTCATGGGGGTGGGTTCCTAACGGCATGGCGGTCGGTCGGGGGGACGGCACAGGGGGCCAACCGCGAACTGGTCTACACCACACGTGGTGTAGACCAGTTTTGTAGCACGGGTGGAGAAGTCGAGGAACCCCGGAAAGCGCCGTGGCCGGGAAGCGCTATGAAATCGAAACCTACTTACCGAATGGCGATCATGGTATCCGCCGTGATTGGGACTTTGGCCGATCGCGCAACAAAATCGATTTTGGCTAATCGCGCAACAAAAACACAGCGTGCCCCGTCGGATGCGTTGGGCCAGGGTCTGACGGGGGTCGGGCCAGGGCTGGGGCGGTGCCGGGCCTGGTTCGGGCCCGCGGCGGCGGCCTTTCGGAAATGCCGACGGCCCCCGGACCGGTGGGTCCGGGGGCCATTGCCGGGATAACCCGGGCGGCGCTCCGTTTCAGGCCTTGGTGACGTCCTCGACCTCGGCCTCGTCCTCCCGCCCCGGTGTTTTCAGGTTGAATTTGACGATGATGAACCGGAAGAGCGCGTAGTACACGGCGGCGAAGCAGAGACCGATCGGGATGATCAGCCACGGCTTGGTGGCGAGCCCCCAGTTGATCACGTAGTCGATCAGGCCGGCCGAGAAGCTGAACCCGTCGTGCACCCCGAGCCCCCAGGTCACCGCCATCGAGGCGCCGGTCAGCAGGGCGTGCACGGCGTACAGCGCCGGGGCGATGTAGGCGAAGGAGTACTCGATCGGCTCGGTGACGCCCGTCACGAAGGAGGTCAGGCCGACCGAGAGCATCAGGCCGTAGATCTCCTTGCGCCGGTGCGGCTTCGCCGAATGGGCGATCGCGAGCGCGGCGGCCGGCAGCGCGAACATCATGATCGGGAAGAAGCCGGACTGGAACTGGCCGGCCGTCGGGTCGCCCGCCAGGAAGCGCGGGATGTCGCCGTGCACGATCGTGCCGTCCGGCTTGACGAACTCCCCGAACTGGAACCAGACGAAGGTGTTCAGCAACTGGTGCATGCCGATCAGCAGCAGCGCGCGGTTGAACAGGCCGAAGATGCCGGCGCCGCCCGCACCCAGGTCGGAGAGGTTCTGCGAGAAGTCGTTCAGGCCGCGGCCGATCGGGGGCCAGACCCAGAGCGCCAGCACGGCGACGACCAGGCCCACCAGGGCGGTGATCATCGGCACCAGGCGGCGGCCGTTGAAGAAGCCGAGCCAGTCGACCAGCCTGGTGCGGTGGAACCGGACCCACAGCCAGGCCGACAGCAGGCCGATCAGGATGCCGCCCAGCACGCCCGGGTTCTGGTAGGTCGCGGCCGCGGCCTTCGCCGAGGAGTAGCTCACGCACTGGCCGGTCCAGGCGTCCGGGACGAGGGCCGTTCCCGCCGGGCAGCTCTCCGGGAAGGCGTGCAGGACCTTGTAGTAGACCAGGAAGCCGACCACGGCGGCGAGCGCCGTCGAGCCGTCCGCCTTCTTCGCCATGCCGATCGCGACGCCGACGCAGAACAGCATCGGCAGGCCGAAGGAGGAGTCGAGCAGCGCGCCGCCGGCGGAGGCGAAGACCTTCGCGACGTTGTTCCAGCCGAGGCCGTCCTTGCCGAACACGTCCGGCTGGCCGAGCCGGTTGAGGATGCCCGCGGCGGGAAGCACCGCCACCGGTAGCTGCAGGGAGCGGCCCATCTTCTGGAGGCCACCGTAGAAGGTGTGCCACCACGTGGTCCGCGGGGCCGTGGCGCCTGCCGAACTCATCCTTCGCCCTCCGAGAGCAGTTGCCGGCCGGAGGTCCCCTGCGGGACCCTCGGGCGGGGCCCGGGAACACCCGGGGCCGTTCCCGCGTTCCTCGGAGTACACATATATTGGTGTAGACCACTTGAACGCAGGCCGCACTCCGAGGGCGGGAACCCCGCTGATCGTCATCCTCGGGCGGCGATCGGGAGCCTGCCTGCGGGAGTGGGCCAAAAGTGGACTAACGTGGCGGACCGGACCGGCGCGGGTGATGCTGGTCGCGCTGTCCGACGGCACGGCCGCAGCCGAACCCGCGTCAGCCACCGGCACGGACCTCGCCGCCCGACGGCCGAGGGACACCCCAGCACCAGCGCAGGACGGCACCCGGCAGAGCCGCCGAAGGGCCGAGACAGAGGGAGAAATCAGATGGCCAGCAAGGCTGAGAAGATCGTCGCCGGTCTGGGCGGCATCGACAACATCGAAGAGGTCGAGGGCTGCATCACCCGCCTGCGCACCGAGGTCAAGGACGCCTCCTTGGTCGACGAGGCCGCCCTCAAGGCCGCCGGCGCCCACGGCGTCGTGAAGATGGGCACCGCGATCCAGGTCGTCATCGGCACCGACGCCGACCCGATCGCCGCCGACATCGAGGACATGATGTGAGCTGAGCCACCCAGGTTCAGCCCGCCCGGCCCGCCGACCCGCTCAGGGGGACGGCGGGCCGCGGCGCGTCCGGCCACCCCTCCCGGGGCGGCCCCCTCGCCCGCCCGAGCCCCTCACCGGCTCGGGCACCGGCCTCCCCGCCGGCCTCCCCGCCGGGCTCCCCACCGGCTGCCCCGCCGGCCTCCCCGCCGCATCCCTGAGCGGCCCCCCGGAGCGACTACGCTCAGTGCCTATGTCACGCATCGACGGCCGCACCCCCGAACAGCTCCGCCCGATCACCATCGAACGGGGCTGGAGCAAGCACGCCGAAGGCTCCGTCCTCATCTCCTACGGCGACACCAAGGTGCTGTGCACCGCCAGCGTCACCGAGGGCGTGCCCCGCTGGCGCAAGGGCAGCGGCGAGGGCTGGGTCACCGCCGAGTACTCCATGCTCCCGCGCGCCACCAACACCCGCGGCGACCGCGAGTCCGTCAAGGGCCGCATCGGCGGCCGCACCCACGAGATCAGCCGGCTCATCGGCCGCTCGCTGCGCGCCGTGGTGGACCACCGCGCGCTCGCCGAGAACACCATCGTCCTCGACTGCGACGTCCTCCAGGCCGACGGCGGCACCCGCACCGCCGCCATCACCGGCGCCTACGTCGCCCTGGTCGACGCCGTCTCCTGGGCCCGCGACAAGAAGCTGCTGCGCGCCAAGGGCCAGCCGATCACCGGCGGCGTCAGCGCCGTCAGCGTCGGCATCATCGACGGCGTCCCGATGCTCGACCTCCGGTACGAGGAGGATGTGCGCGCCGAGACCGACATGAACATCGTCTGCACCTCCGACGGCCGCTTCGTCGAGGTCCAGGGCACCGCCGAGGGCGCCCCGTTCGACCGCGCGCTCCTCGACCGGCTCCTCGACCTCGGCAGCCTCGGCTGCGCGGAGCTGGACGAGATCCAGCGCAAGGCCCTGGAGGGCTGAACCCCCGCGGGCCGAACCGGTCCGGGCTGAACCCGCGCGGGCCGAACCGGCCCGGGCCAACCGGCGCGCGCTGAACCCGCGCGGGCCCCGCGGCCGTGGACCGGATCGGACGCACGGTCAGACCCCGAACGGGAACGGCCGTTCGGCCGCGGACGGCCGCACGCGCGGGCCGCGGTGCGAACGGCCCGCCGAACGGACGGCCTGCTGTACAGGCCGGGCCCGGAGACCGTACGGTTCCCGCAGCACTCCCGCTGCGGGAACCGCGCACCCCCCGGCGCGCGTCCCACACCACGGAACCCGCGCCCCACAGGAGGATCGGATGCCGTCGAGCATCGCCCGCCCCGCCGCCCTCGCCGTGGCCGGACTCATCGCGATCCTCCCGCTCAGCATGGTGAGCTGCTCCGCCGCCCAGAAGGCGATCGACTGCGGCAACACCGCCGTGAGGATCACCGGCGACCTCGCCGACGTCACCCAGGCCTACGACAACGCGAGCAACGACTCGGCGGCCGCCGGCAAGGCCCTCCAGAAACTCAAGAACGACCTCGACCAGGTCGGGAAGAACTCCAAGAACACCGACGTCGCCAAGGCCGTGACCGATCTGCAGAAGCAGGTCGAGAACGTGCAGCGGGCCGCGGACAAGAACGAGATCCCCGACCTCAAGCCGCTCGGCGACGCCGCCGGCAACCTCACCTCGATCTGCACCGGCTGACCGCCCCGGCATCCCCGCCGCTCGGTAGGGTGGGCGATATGTCCACCCGCCTGATCCTCGCCACCCGCAACCAGCACAAGGTCACCGAGCTCCGCGCCATCCTGGCGGACGCCGGCCTGGACGTCGAACTCGTCGGCGCCGACGCCTACCCGGAGATCCCGGACGTCCCCGAGACCGGCGTCACCTTCGCCGAGAACGCCCTGCTCAAGGCACACGCCCTGGCCCGCGCCACCGGCCTGCCCGCCGTCGCCGACGACTCCGGCCTCTGCGTGGACGTGCTGAACGGCGCGCCCGGCATCTTCTCCGCCCGCTGGTCCGGCAAGCACGGCGACGACCGCGCCAACCTCGACCTGCTGCTCGCCCAGCTCTCCGACATCGCCGAGCCGCACCGCGCCGCCCACTTCTTCTGCGCCGCCGCCCTCGCCCTCCCCGACGGGACCGAGCGCGTCGTCGAAGGCCGCCTCCTCGGCACCCTGCGCACCGCCCCGGCCGGCGACGGCGGCTTCGGCTACGACCCGATCCTCCAGCCCCTCGGCGAGACCCGCACCTGCGCGGAGCTCACCGCGGAGGAGAAGAACGCCATCAGCCACCGCGGCAAGGCCTTCCGCGCCCTGGCCCCCGTGGTGAAGGACCTCCTGGCCTGAGAGCGGCGAAGGGCCCGACCGAACGTTGATCGGTCGGGCCCTTCGCTTTGAAGGACTTCTCTGTGCGGCCGAAGGGATTCGAACCCTCAAGCCCTCACGGGCCAACGGACCTAAACCGTCTGCGTCGCCACTGCGCCACGGCCGCCTGTCCTGCTGGCCATCATGTTACTGGGCACGCGGAACGCTCGGCACCTCCGTTTCGGGTGTCACCGGGTGGCGGGACCGTTCTTCTTTCTCCGGCAGTAGGTCGGAGTGACGGAATGGCAGTTCGGGCAGAGCAGCCGAAGGTTCTCGGGCCGGTTGTCGGACCAGTCGCCGTTGACGTGATCGACCTCCAGGGTCATCGGACTCCCGCGCCACTCGGGGCCGGTGCCGCAGCCCTCGCACACTTCCGGACGGCCGATCGCGGTCAGCGCTCGGCGGATGCGGAATCCGGGACGGCGCTTGTCGTCCGCCGCGCCCAGGACCAGGACCTCGGCCGGCGCGAGCCGTCGAGGCGACGGCTTGCCGCGATTGTGGGCCGCGCCTGTGAAGTGGGAGGTGTCGATCCCGAACTGCTTGATGCGGCGTCCGACATGGGCCTGTGTGCCGCCGGCTTGGCGCCGGTTGAGGTAGCGGATGACTCCGGCCACGCTGTCCGAGGCGGCAACGGCCTCCTGGAGAAGTTCCTTCGTGTAGAAGGTGGCGGGCTCAGGGAAGTGCGAGGCCTCGATGCCGTACGCCTTGATGCGCTGGCGCAGGTACGAGCGACTGTACGGGGTGGGCTCCCGGCCGAGCGCCGTGAGCATCTCGTCCAGCGTGGTTGCGGCTGCCGCGGCTTCGGTCAGCAGTTCGCGGGTGTACTTGACCGGCATGGTGGCCCCCGATGTGGGCTCGTGCGGGCCTTCTTCCGGAGGGGGTAACGAGCGGGGAGGGGTTCGGTTACGGGGGTGGTGGGTTTCGGCCATCGGTTGACTGGTTGTCGGGGGCTCCGACCTGTGATGTTTGGCTGTTGATTACCAATTGGTACAGACCTATTGACCTATGTGGTTCAGACCACATAGCTTCTGCGCCAATTGCAATCCCCCACGTGCGTGCTCCCCCACAGGCACGTGCCGACACTCTCTCCTGGAGGACCGAGTGTTGATCCGAAACACGGCGGAGCGGCGTCCCACCGCCGCTCACCGCCGGAAGAGCCCGGCGGCCCGGGCCGGTGTGGCGTCGCTCGCGGCGGCGTCGTTGGCCGGGCTGCTGATGGCGACGCTGGGCGCGGCGCCCTCGCAGGCGTCGGCGGCCGTCGACAACTCCGCGTGTCGGCCGGACGGCCTGTACCAGACGCCCGGCGTGGACGTCCCGTACTGCTCGGTCTACGACACCAGCGGGCGCGAGAAGATGGGCGCGGACCACCAGCGCCGCATCATCGGGTACTTCACCGGCTGGCGCACCGGCAAGAACGGCGACGCCCCGTACCTGGTGAGCGACGTCCCCTGGGACAAGGTCACCCACCTCAACTACGCCTTCGGCCACGTCGGCGGCGACAACAAGCTCTCGGTCGGCACCGACGGCCCGACCAACGAGGCCACCGGGATCTCCTTCCCCGGCGTCCCTGGTGCCGAGTTGGACCCGAGCCTGCCGTACAAGGGCCACTTCAACCTGCTGACGAAGTACAAGAAGCAGTACCCGAACGTCAAGACCATGATCTCGGTGGGCGGTTGGACCGAGACGGGCGGCTACTTCGGGGACGACGGCAAGCGCGTCAACACCGGCGGCTTCTACTCGATGACCGTCAACCCGGACGGCAGCGTCAACCAGGCCGGCATCGACACCTTCGCCGCCTCTTCGGTCGACTTCATCCGCAAGTACGGCTTCAACGGCGTCGACGTCGACTACGAGTACCCGACCTCGATGAAGGACGCCGGCAACCCGCTGGACTGGCAGCTCGCCAACGCCAAGCGCGGCTCGCTGGCCAAGGGTTACGCGGCGCTGATGAAGACCCTGCGCGAGAGCCTGGACAAGGCCGGCGCCGCCGACGGCAAGCACTACCTGCTGTCGGTCGCCGCCCCGTCCTCGGGCTACCTGCTGCGCGGCATGGAGACCTTCCAGGTGGCCAAGTACCTGGACTACGTCAACATCATGTCGTACGACCTGCACGGCGCCTGGAACAAGTACGTCGGCCCGAACGCCTCGCTGTTCGACGACGGCAAGGACGGCGAGCTGGCGGCCGCCAACGTCTACGGCACCGCGCAGTACGGCGGCATCGGCTACCTGAACGCCGACTGGTCGTACCACTACTTCCGCGGTTCGATGCCCGGCGGCCGGATCAACGTGGGCCTGCCGTACTACACCCGCGGCTTCAAGAACGTGCAGGGCGGCACCAACGGCCTCTGGGGCACCGCCTCGGCGACGACCTGCCCGGTCGGCTCGGGCCTGACCGCCTGCGGTGACGGCGCGGTCGGCATCGACAACATCTGGAACGACAAGGACGACGCGGGCAAGGAGTCCCCGGCCGGGTCGAACCCGATGTGGCACGCCAAGAACCTGGAGAAGGGCATCCTGCCCGACTACCTGGCCAAGTACGGCGTGTCCGACACCGCGCTGCAGGGCACCTACACCCGCAACTACAGCTCCACCCTGGTGGCGCCGTGGCTGTGGAACGACACCAAGAAGGTGTTCCTCTCCACCGAGGACGAGCAGTCGGTGGGCGCCAAGGCGGACTACATCGTCAACCAGGGCGCCGGCGGCGCGATGATCTGGGAGCTGGCGGGCGACTACAAGTGGGACGCCGCCGCGAACGGCGGCAAGGGCGAGTACGTCCCCGGGTCGACGCTGACCTCGCTGATGTACGACAAGTTCAAGTCGGCGACCCCGTACGGCGCGATCCGCTCGACGACGACGCTGCCGCAGCAGACCCTGCCGATCGACGTGTCGTTCACCAACTTCGCGCTGGGCGACTCGAACTACCCGATCAACCCGAAGCTGCACATCGTCAACAACTCGACGCTGACCCTGCCGGGCGGCACCGAGTTCCAGTTCGACTACGCCAACTCGGCCCCGGGCAACGCCAAGGACCAGTCGGGCTTCGGCCTCCAGGTCATCAAGCAGGACAACCCGGGTTCGGGCAACGTGGGCGGCCTGAAGGGCAACTACAACCGGGTGTCGGTCAAGCTGCCGGGCTGGCAGTCGCTGGCGCCGGGCGCCTCGATCGACATGGACTTCGTCTACTACCTGCCGGTGTCCACGCCGTCGAACTGGACGGTCAACGTGGGCGGCACGCTGTACGGGATCAAGGGCGACCTGACCCGCGGCGCGGTGGACGGCGGCACGCCGACCCCGACCCCGACCCCCACGGGGACGGCCACCCCGACGCCGACCCCCACGGGGACGGCCACGCCGACCCCGACGCCGACCGGCACGGCCACCCCGACCCCGACCTCGACGCCGACCTCGGGCACCTGCGCGGCCGCCCCGAGCTGGGACGCCGGCACCACCTACGCGACCCCCACCAAGGTCTCGTGGAAGGGGCACTACTACCAGAACAAGTGGTGGACCAAGGGCGACGACCCCGCGGCCAGCGGTGCGTGGGGCGTCTGGAACGACCTCGGGGCCTGCTGATCAGGGCGGTCCGCTGAGGTGAGATACGGCGGTGGCGGTGCACCCGGTCGGGGGGTGTGCCGCCACCGCTTCGTCGTGGCCGGGGGCGCGGGCCGGGGCCCGGTGGCCCCGGCCCGCGCCGGGCCGGAGCGTCAGGCCCCGACCTTCAGGTCGCGCAGCAGCTTGGCGACGTGGCCAGTGGCCCGCACGTTGTAGAACGCGTGCTCGACCTTGCCCTGCTCGTCCACGACGATCGTGGAGCGGATCACCCCGAGGTAGGTGCGGCCGTAGTTCTGCTTCTCGCCGAAGGCGCCGTACGCCTCCAGCACCTTCTTCTCGACGTCGGACACCAGGGTGACCTTGAGGTTCTCGGCCTCGCGGAACTTGCCGAGCTTCTCCGGCTTGTCCGGGGAGACGCCGATGACGTCGTAGCCGGCGTCCGCGAGGAGCTCCAGGTTGTCGGTGAAGTCGCAGGCCTGCTTGGTGCAGCCCGGGGTCAGGGCGGCGGGGTAGAAGTAGACGATGACCTTGCGGCCCGCGTGGTCGGCGAGGGACACCTGGTTGCCGTCGGCGTCGGGCAGGCTGAAGGCGGGTGCGGTGTCGCCGGGCTGGAGACGCTCACTCACGGTCGTACTCTCCTGGGGGCTGGGACGGTCGGTCGTACCACGGCAAACTTACCTCCGATGGTGGGTGGGGCCGCGCGACCGCGTGCGGCAGCTGACACACTGGGTCAGTCACACCGATCGCACGGATCGGCGGAACAACATCGGCAAGTGAATGGGGTGGCCCGAGTGGGCGAGGCGAGCACGCAGGACAAGTCGGCGCGGACGACCTCCCAGATCGAGGCGGACATCGAGCGGACGCGTGACCGGCTGGCGTCGACCCTCGACGAGTTGGCCGTCCGCGTCCACCCGAGCACGATCTCGGCCCAGGTCAAGGCCAAGGCGGCGGCCGCCGTCGAGGAGAAGACCGCCCGGGCGTACGTGGCCGCCAGCGGCGCGGTGGAGAAGCTCCGGGCGCAGTTCGTGGACGAGCAGGGGCAGCCGCGCCGCGAGCGGATCGTCCCGGCCGCGCTGGTCGGCGTGGGCCTGGTGCTGCTGGTCGCCTCGGCCCGTAAGCGCCGCAAGGGCTGAGCACCGCGGGACGGAAGGCCGGGCGCCCCGCGCGCCCGGCCTTCCGCATGGCCGGGCCAGCGTCACGCGCCGCGCCCGGGGGAGGTACCTTCGGGACCGTGAGTACGAACCGCGAGAGCCACTCCGACCACCTGCAGGACTCCGTCCGCCACGACCGGCTCGGCGAGAAGCTGCCGATCCGGATGCTGCACGACCGCGTGCTGGTGCGCATCGAGGGCGGTGAGGGGGAGCGCCGTTCGACCGGGGGCATCCTGATCCCGGCGACGGCGGAGCTGTCCAAGCGCTGCACCTGGGCGGAGGCCGTCGCGGTGGGCCAGAGCGTGCGCTCGGTGGAGCCGGGCGACCGGGTGCTGTACGACCCGGAGGACAAGCTGGAGGTCGAGGTCCGCGGCGCCACCTACGTGCTGCTGCGCGAGCGCGACCTGCACGCCGTCGCCGCGTCCCGCTTCGGTGACACGGAGGGCTCGACCGGGCTCTACCTGTGACGGCCTGATCCGCCCGGTACCCGCGGGTGCCCCCGGTCCACGCCGGGGGCACCCGCGGGTGCGTTCCTGCGGCGGCGTGTCGGTGGTGCGGGCTATGGTCCCGGCATGAGTGTGCCGGTGATCGGGGATGCGGAGCGTCGGGCCAGGCTGGGGCGGCGCCAGTCGCTGGCGCCGTCGGCGCGGGCGGCGCGGGTGGAGGACGTGGCCGACGCGGTGGTCGGGCTGCACGCGACGGACGCGGCCACGGTGTACCTGTCGGCCTGCGCGCGGCTGGCGGAGCCCTCGGCGGCCGAGGTGGACCGGGCGCTGTACGAGGACGTCTCGCTGGTGAAGCTGCTGTCGATGCGGCGGACGATCTTCGCGGTGACGGAGGGCTTCGCCCCGTACGTGAGCTCGGCGGCGGCGCGGGCGATCGCGGCGAAGGAGCGGGCCACGCTGCTGAAGCACCTGCGGGACCACGCCGAGGGCTGGGACGAGGCCCGGCTGGCCCGGACGGAGCGCGAGGTGCTGGCCGCGCTGGCCGTGCGCGGCGAGGCGACGACCAAGGAACTGTCCGAGGACGTACCGCAGTTGCGCGAGACGATGCTGATGTCGCCGGGCAAGGCGTACGAGGCGAGACAGAGCGTGGGCAGCCGGCTGCTGCGGCTGCTGGCCTCGGACGGGCACGTGCGCCGCTGCCGTCCGCGCGGCTCGTGGCTGAGCAGCAGCTACCCGTGGGCGCCGGTGCCGCAGTGGCCGGAGGTGCCGGTGCGGGAGGCGAAGGCCGAGGTGGTGCGGCGCTGGCTGGCGGCGTACGGGCCGGCGACGGTCGAGGACGTGAAGTGGTGGACGGGCTGGACGCTGGGGGACGTCCGCCGGGCGCTGGCGGACCTCGGGGCGCGGGACGTGGCGCTGGCCGGCGGAACGCCCGCCCTGGTGCTGCCGGGTGACGAGGCGCCGGCGGCGGAGTCCGAGCCGTGGGCGGCGCTGCTGCCGGCGCTGGACCCGGCGGTGATGGGCTGGCGCGGCCGGGACTGGTACCTGCGGCCGGAGGACGTGCCCGCGCTGTTCGACCGGGCGGGCAATGCCGGGCCGACGCTCTGGTGGTGCGGCGAGGTGGTCGGCGGCTGGGCGCAGCGCGCCGACGGCGAGGTGGTGTGGCGGGTGTTCCGGGACGTCGGGGCGGAGGCGGAGCGGGCCGTGGCGGCGGAGGCGGAGCGGTTGGCGGGCTGGCTGGGGGAGGTGCGGGTGACGCCGCGGTTCCGCACTCCGCTGGAGAAGGAGCTCAGGGGCTAGACGGGCCGACCGCGGGCTCGATCAGGGGGTGGCGGGCGGGGGTGCCGGGCGGCTGGCGGGGCCGCCGGTGGCGCTGGGCAGGGCGGTGGGGCGGGTCGGCTGGACCTGGCTGGGTTTGGGGGTGGGGCTGGGCCGGTCCGGGTCCGTCGTGGGCCGGGGGGCCTGGGGGCTGGGGGTGTTCGGGCCGGGGGCGGGTTGGCCGGTGGTGGCGGGGGCGCTGGGCGGCGTGTGGCCGGTGGGCGGGGCGGGGGCCGGGTCGGTGTCGGTGGGGGCGCCGCCGGGGGCGGGGGCGGTCGGGGCGGTGGTGGCGGTGGGGGTGGCGCCGGTGGGGGTGGTGGGCCAGGGGGTGGTGGCGGGGGTGCCGTGTCCGGTCTGGAGGTCGAAGTCCTGGGTGGGGGTGCCGTCGAGGGCGGCGGAGGTGTAGGCGGTCCAGATCCGGGTGGGGAAGGTGCCGCCGTTGATCCGGGTGAGTCCGGCGGTGCCGGCCAGTGGTTCCTTGGCGTGGGTCTTCGGGTTCTCCCTGAACAGGCCGACGGTGGTGGCGAGTTCGGGGGTGTAGCCGGCGAACCAGGCGGAGAGGTTGGAGTCGGTGGTGCCGGTCTTGCCGGCGGCGGGGCGGCCGAGGTCGAGGGCGGCGGAGCCGGTGCCGCGGGGGCTGATGACGTCGCGCAGCACGTCGGTGACGGAGTCGGCGATCTCCCGGTCGAGTGCCTCGGTGGGGTTGTGTTCGGGCATCTTGGGGATGTCGACGGCGCCGCCGGAGTTGGCGCGTTCGAGTTTGAGGACGGACCACGGGGCGTGTGCCTGGCCGTGGTCGGCGAGGGTGGCGTAGGCGCCGGCCAGGTCGAGGGCGCTGGGGGTGGCGGTGCCGAGGGTCATCGAGGTGTTGGCCGGGTCCATGCCGCGGACGCTGTCGGGGATGCCGAGTCTGATGGCGGTCTCGCGGACGCGGGCGAGTCCGGCGTCCACGCCCTCTTGGGCGTACACGGAGTTGACGGACTTCACCATGGCCTGGCGCAGGGTGATGGTGCCGTAGTCGATGTCGTCCTCGTTGGGCGGGGCGTAGGGGGTGGGGCCGCCGGTGACGGGGCGTTCGCTGGTGCCGTCGTAGCGGGACTCGGTGGTGATCGGGTGGCCGTCGGGGGTGTGTTGGGCGACGAGGCCGGCGGCGAGGTCGATCGGTTTGAAGGTGGAGCCGATCTGGTTGTCCTGGCGCAGTGCGTCGTTGTAGGGCTGCTTGGCGTAGTCGGGGCCGCCGTAGACGGCGACGACGCGGCCGGTGGCGGGTTCGACGGAGGCGCCGGCGACCCGGACGTCGGTGTCGGTGGCGGGGCGGGCCTGGGGGTCGAGTTCGCCGGTGAGCTGGTCCTGGACGGCTTTGGCGAAGGCGTCCTGCCGGGGTTTGTCGAAGGTGGTGGTGATGCGCCAGCCGCCGGCCTTGAGGGTGGCGGCGTCGAGGGTGCCGGAGGAGACGAGGTAGTCGTCGGCGACGCCGACCAGGTAGCCGGCCTGTCCGGCGAGGCCGGTGGCGGGCTGGGGGTCGATCGGGTCGGGGAAGGTGGTGGCGGCGCGGTCGGCGGGGGTGAGGAAGCCGAGTTGGACCATGCCGTCGAGGGCGTAGTTCCAGCGGGCGACGGCCTTCTCGCGGTTGGCGGGGGTGGCGGTCTTGACGTCGTAGAGGCTGGGGGCCTGGAGGAGGGAGGCGAGGTAGGCGCCCTGGCCGAGGGTGAGTGCGGAGGCGTCGACGCCGTAGTAGGCGTGGGCGGCGCTCTGGATGCCGTAGGCGCCGCGGCCGAAGTAGCTGCTGTTGAGGTAGCCGGCGAGGATCTCGCGCTTGTCGCGCTGCTGGTCGACCTTGAGGGCGATGAGCAGTTCGCGGCCCTTGCGTTCGATCGTGCGGTCCTGGGTGAGGTAGTAGTTCTTGACGTACTGCTGGGTGATGGTGGAGCCGCCCTGCATGCCCTTGCCGAGCAGGGTGTTCCAGCCGGCGCGGAGCATGCCCTTCAGGTCGATGCCGCGGTTCTGGTAGAAGGTGCGGTCCTCGGCGGAGACGACGGCCTGCTGGGTCTGGAGCGGGATCTGGTCGATGGGGACGTCGGTGCGGTTGACGGCGCCGGTGCGGGCGATCTCGGTGGTGCCGTCGGCGTAGAGGTAGATGTTGTTCTGGGCGACGGCGTGGGCGTTGGGGTCGGGCACCGGGACGATGACGTAGAGCACGGCGAAGCCGCCGACGGCGAGCAGGAACAGCGTGGTGAGGGTGCCGAGGGTGACCCGCCAGGTGGGCAGGAGCCGGCGCCGGAGCGGGAGGGCGCGGCGGGCCTCGCGGCGGGCGGCCCGTTTGGCCTGCCGGCGGGTGCTCAAGGTCATGCCGAGATTATCTGCTATTTGACGCTGGATCAGGCGCGGAAAACCGGGTGCGGGTGATGGTGCCCGGAGGTACGGTGAAAGGTGAAAACCGCATAGCGCACTCGCTTTCGCAGCTCCGCTCGACCGGCCCGGTACCCCCGGGTGCGGCCGGTCGGAGCCGCTGGGGCGTGCGCGTGTGTCGAGGCGCGCCCCTCTCTGCTCATATTTGTCGACAAGGAGACAATATGCTCTACGCCGCCGTTGCCCGCGGCGCCTTCCGCCGCTACTCCACCTACCGGGCCGCCACCGTGGCCGGCGCCTTCACCAACACCGTCTTCGGCATGATCCTGGCCTCCTCCTTCCTCGCCCTCTGGCAGGCCCGCCCCGGCCTCGGCGGCTACGACCAGGCCCAGGCCGTCACCTACATCTGGGTCAGCCAGAGCCTGCTGGTCACCGTCGCGGTGTGGGGCGGCGGCTTCCAGGACGACCTCCAGGAGCGCTTCCGCAGCGGCGACATCGCCGTGGACCTCTACCGCCCGGTCGACTTCCAGACCTGGTGGCTGGCCTCCGACCTCGGCCGGGCCGGCTTCCAGGCGCTGGTGCGCGGCACCGTACCGATGCTGATCGGCGGGCTGGTGTTCCGCATCCGGCTCCCCGAACACCCGCTGACCTGGGCGTTCTTCCTGGTCTCGGTGCTGCTGGCGCTGGTCGTTAGCTTCGGGCTGCGCTTCCTGGTCTCGCTCACCGGCTTCTGGCTGCACGACTCGGAGGGAGTGCGCTCGGTGATGCTGGTGGTCTCGATGTTCTTCTCCGGGATGCTGCTGCCGGTCGCGCTGTTCCCCGGTTGGCTCGGCGACCTCGGCCGGGTGCTGCCCTGGTCGGCACTGGTGAACGTGCCCACCGACGTCTTCCTGGAGCGCACCGGCGGCACCGCGCTGCTCGGGGCGCTCGGCTTCCAGCTCGGCTGGGCGGCGGCGCTGCTCGCCGCCGGCCGCGCCGCCCAGTGGCTGGCGACCCGCCGGGTGGTGGTCCAGGGTGGCTGAGCGACTCGCCCGGGAGCCGCGCACGCGGCGACCCTCCGTCCGGGAGCCCTTCGCGCGGGAGCCCCTCGTCCGGGAGTCCTTCGGGCCCCGCGCCGCCTGGGCGCTGCGCTCCTGGTGGCTCTGCGCCCGGATGTGGATGCGCTCGATGATGGCCTACCGGGCCTCCTTCGTGCTGAACCTGGTGGCCGCGGTGGTCATCCACTCCCTCGACTTCGTCGTCCTGGTGATCATGTTCCTGCACACCGACCGGCTCGGCGGCTGGAACCTGCCGGAGATCGCCTTCCTGTACGGCACCGCCACCTTCTCGCTCGGCGTCGCCAACGCGCTGGTCGGCTCAGCCGACGGGCTCGGCGCGCGGATCCGCAGCGGCTCCCTGGACACCATGCTGGTCCGGCCCGCGCCCGCGCTCTCCCAGCTGTGCGCGGAACGCTTCAGCCTGCGCCGGCTCGGCCGGCCGTTCCAGGCCGCGGTGGTGCTGGGCTGGTCGCTGACGGCCCTGGACGTGCACTGGACCTGGGACCGGGTGCTGCTGGTGCCCGTCCTGCTGGTCTGCGGCACCGTCATCTTCGGCGCGATCTTCGTCGGCGGCGCCACCGTCCAGTTCTGGTGGGGCGAGTCCAAGGAGATCCAGAACTCCTTCACCTACGGCGGCGCGACCCTGCTGCACTACCCGCCGACGATCTTCGCCAAGGAGCTGGTCGCCGGGGTGGTCTTCGGCGTCCCGCTGGCCTTCGTCAACTGGCTGCCCGCGCTGCGCATCCTCGACCGGCCCGACCCGCTCGGCCTGCCCGAGGCCTTCCGGTTCGCCTCCCCGGTCGCCGCCGCGCTCTGCGTCCTCGCCGCCGGGCTCGCCTGGCGGGCCGGGCTGCGCGCCTACCGCGGCACCGGCAGCTGAACCCCCGACCCCTCCCGAGGAGCACTCCCCATGGCACTGATCGAACTCCACGACGTCCACCGCGACTTCACCGTGCGCACCCGCACCGGCTGGTTCAGCCGGGCCAAGCGCCGGGTCCGCGCGGTGGACGGGCTCAGCTTCACCGTCGAGGCCGGCGAGTGCGTCGGCTACATCGGGCCCAACGGGGCCGGGAAGTCCACCACGATCAAGATGCTCACCGGCATCCTGGTGCCCAGCTCCGGGCGGCTGAGGGTGGCCGGGGTCGATCCGGCCCGAGAACGCGTGGCGCTGGCCCGGCGGATCGGCGTCGTCTTCGGCCAGCGCACCACCCTCTGGTGGGACCTGCCGCTGCGCGACTCCTTCGAGCTCGCCCGCCGGATCTACCGCATCCCCGACGCCCGCTACCGCGCGAACCTCGGCCGCTGCGTCGAACTGCTGGACCTCAGCGGCCTGTTGGACACCCCGGTGCGCCAGCTCTCGCTCGGCCAGCGGATGCGCGGCGACCTCGCGGCGGCGCTGCTGCACGACCCCCAGGTGCTCTACCTGGACGAGCCGACCATCGGCCTGGACGTGGTCAGCAAGGGCCGGGTCCGCGAGTTCCTGCGCGAGGTCAATCGGGACGGGGGCACCACCGTGCTGCTCACCACCCACGACCTGACCGACATCGAGCAGCTCTGCGACCGGGTGATGGTGATCGACCACGGCCGGGTGGTGTACGACGGCGGGCTGGAGGGCCTGCACACCGCCGGCCGCAGCGAGCGGACGCTGGTGGTGGACCTCGCGCAGGAGCTCGCCCACCCGGTCGAGGTGCCCGGGGCCCGGGTGACGAGGGTCGAGGGGCCGCGCCAGTGGCTGGCCTTCCCGGCCGAGGAGAGCGCCGCGCCGATCGTGGCGGCGGTCGCCGCCCGCTACCCGCTGGTGGACCTGTCGGTGCGCGAGCCGGCGATCGAGGACGTGATCGCCCGGATGTACGCGGAGGTGGCGATCGGCTGACGGGACGGCCCTGGCGGTCCCGGGGCGGCCCCGGAGCGGGTCGGACGTGCGGTGGCCGGGCGGACCGGCCCGGCCGCCGCACATCCGTTCGGCGGTCGACGGCACGTTCCGGTCCCCGTAGTCGGTGCGGGTGATCATCGTGACCCCGGGCCCCGGGCGCGAGTTGACCGGGTATCACCCGCAGAGCCGGAACCGGAGGCCCGCCGCCAGATGGCCGTACCCGACGTGACCGTGGTGGTCGCGGTCTACAACACCATGCCGTACCTCACCGCCTGCCTGGACTCGCTGGTCGGGCAGTCCCTGGCGCCGGGGCGGCTGGAGGTGGTGGCCGTGGACGACGGCTCCACGGACGGCGGCGGGGAGCTGCTGGACGAGTACGCCGCCCGCCACCCCGGGCTGTTCACGGTGGTGCACCAGCCCAACTCGGGCGGCCCGGCGGGGCCGACCAACCGTGGCCTGGAGCTGGCCCGCGGCCGCTACGTGCTGTTCCTCGGTGCGGACGACTGGCTCGGCGCGGAGGCGCTGGAGCGGCTGGTCGAGGCCGCCGACGCCTGGGGCTCGGACGTGGTGGTGCCCAAGCAGGTCGGGGTGAACGGGCGGCTGGTGCCGCAGGGGATCTTCCACGCCGACGCCGAGTCGGTGGGCTTCGCCGACTCCGCGCTGGCCTGGGCGCTGGCCGATACCAAGCTGTTCCGGCGGGACCTCGTCCGGCGCCACGGGCTGCGCCGCGACGAGGGGCTGAAGGTCTTCTCGGACCAGCCGTTCACCCTGGCGGCGTGCCTGCGGGCGGCCAGGGTCTCCGTCCTCGCCTCCTACGACTGCTACTTCCTGGTGCTGCGCGAGGACCGGGGCAACGTCACCGAGCGGGCCGGGGTGCTCGACCGGCTGCGCGGGATCGCCGCGCTCCAGCAGGTGGCCGTCGAACTGGCCGCGCCCGGTGAGGAGTTGGACGCCATCCGGGCCCGCAGCTTCACCTGGGACGTGCCGCGGCTGCTGCAGGACGGCTTCCTGCTGCTGGCGGAGGACGTGCAGGAGCGGGTGTGCGTCGAAGTCGCCCGGATGGTCGAGCGGTTCGGCGCCCGCGAGGTGTACGGCCGGCTGCCCGTCGCCGCCCGGGTGCGGCTCGAACTCGCCTGCGCGGTAGCGCCGGAGGCGCTGCGCGACCAGATCCGCTACGAGGCGGCGCACGGCGATCCACCCGTACTGGTGGACGCGGGGCGGCGGTACGCGCACTACCCGGCGTTCCGGGACGCCCGGCTGGGACTGCCGGACGAGCTGTTCCTGCTGCCCGAGGAGGAGGCCGGCGGCGCCGCCGCGGAGTCCCCCGGGCCGCTCAACCCCGCGCAGCGGCTGTGGCGCGGGCTCGTCCCGCAGCAGCTGCGGCGCGGACTGCGGCGCAACGCGGCGTGGCGGCGGCTGGCCGACTCGGTGAACGGAGGACGGGGATGAGCCTGGACGTCTGCGTGGTCGGGCTGGGCAAGCTGGGCCTGCCGCTGGCGGTGCAGTTCGCGCAGAAGGGCCACCGGGTGACCGGCGCCGACATCGCGCCCGGTGTGGTGGACAGCGTCAACCGTGGCGTGCCGCCGTTCCCCCGGGAGGCGGGGCTGGACCAGGCGCTCAAGCGGGTCGTCACCGAGGGCCGGCTGCGGGCCACCACCGACACCACGGCCGCGGTGGCCCGGGCCGAGGCCGTCGTCCTGGTCGTCCCGCTGGTCACCGCCGCCGACGGCAGCCCGGACTTCGCCCTGCTCGACGCGGCCACCGACGCCGTCGCGGCCGGGCTGCGCCGGGGCACCCTGGTCAGCTACGAGACCACCCTGCCGGTCGGCACCACCCGGGAGCGCTGGGCGCCCCGGCTGGCGTCCCGGTCGGGGCTCGCGGCCGGGACGGACTTCGCGCTGGTGTTCAGCCCGGAGCGGGTGCGCACCGGCCGGGTCTTCGCCGACCTGCGGCGCTACCCCAAGCTGGTCGGCGGCCTGGACGCGTCCTCGACGCGGCGCGGCGCCGAGTTCTACCGGGAGGTGCTGGACTTCGACCCGCGCCCGGACCTGCCCCGGCCCAACGGCGTCTGGGAGCTGGCCTCGGTGGAGGCGGCCGAGTTCAGCAAGCTCGCCGAGACCACGTACCGGGACGTCAACATCGCGCTGGCCAACCAGTTCGCCCGGTACGCGGACGAGGTGGGGGTGGACTTCGCGGAGATCGCCGACGCCTGCAACTCGCAGCCGTACAGCCACCTGCACCGGCCGGGCATCGCGGTCGGCGGGCACTGCATCCCGGTGTACCCGCGGCTGTACCTGTGGAACGACCCGGGCGCGACGGTGGTCCGGGCGGCGCGCGAGGCCAACCTGGCGGTGCCGGGGTACGCGGTGGGCGTGCTGGCGGGCGCGGTGCCCGGCGGGATCGCCGGGCAGGGCGTGCTGGTGCTCGGCGCCTCGTACCGGGGCGGGGTCAAGGAGACGGCGTACTCCGGGGTGTTCCCGCTGGTGGAGGCGGTGCGTTCGGCGGGTGCGCGGCCGTACGTCAGCGACCCGCTCTACGAGGCGGAGGAGCTGGCGGCGCTCGGTCTGCCGCCGTACGGCGGGGAGCCGGTGGTGGCGGCGGTGCTGCAGGCGGACCACCCGGAGTACCGGGACCTGACGCCGGTGGACCTGCCGGGGGTGCGGGTGCTGCTGGACGGGCGGCGGTGCACGGACCCGAAGCGCTGGGCGGGCGCGGAGGTGCGGCGGATGGTGCTGGGCGGGGAGTGAAGAGGCCTCCCGCGCGCTCCGGGTGGGGGCGCGCGGCCTGTCATGCCCAGCTCGCGATGTCCGGCCGGAGCGCGTGATCGCGGGGCACGCCCCCGTTCGCGCCGGTCAGCGGGCAGACTGGCGGGGTGAGTGACGATGCCTTCAGCGGGAAGGGCCCCGGGGTCCGGTTCACCGCGGCCGACGAGCAGAAGAGACGCGGCGTCCGCCGGATGAAGACCATCGCGACCGGCCTGCTGGCCTTCGCGACCCTGGTCTTCGCCCTGGCCACCTGGGCCAAGGCGGCCGGCGCCGGCCCGTGGGCCGGGTACGTGGCGGCCGCCGCCGAGGCGGGCATGGTCGGTGCGCTGGCCGACTGGTTCGCGGTGACCGCGCTGTTCCGCCGGCCGTTCGGCCTGCCGATCCCGCACACCGCGATCATCCCGACCAAGAAGGACGCCTTCGGCCGGTCGCTCGGCGACTTCGTCGGCGAGAACTTCCTCTCCGGCCACGTGGTCCGCGGCCGCCTGGCGGCGCTCGGCATCGGCCGGCGGCTGGGGGAGTGGCTGGCCGCGCCGGGCAGCGCCGAACGGGTCACCAAGGAGGCCTCGGCGGCGCTGCGCGGGCTGCTCGCGGTGCTCCGCGACGACGACGTGCGGGAGGTGGTCGCCGAGGCCGTGACCAGGCGGGCCGCCGCCACCTCGGTGGCCGAGCCGATGGGCCGGATGCTCGGCAAGGTGGTCGCGGACGGCGGCCACCACGGGGTGGTGGACCTGGTCGCCGTCCGGGCGCACGGCTGGCTGACCGCCAACCACGAGGACGTGGTGCGGAAGGTCACCCAGAAGACCCCGGGCTGGACGCCCCGGTTCATCGACCACCAGGTCGGCGAGCGGGTCTACAAGGAGCTGATGCGCTTCGTCACCGATATCCGGGACGACCCGAACCACCCGGCCCGCGGCGCGATCGACAACTTCCTCGCCGACTTCGCGACCGAGCTGCAGACCGACCCGGAGACCATCGCCAGGGTCGAGCGGGCCAAGGCCGAACTGCTCGCCCGCCCCGAGGTCCAGGACCTGATCAACTCCACCTGGGCGGCCGTGCGCACCCTGGTGATGGGCGCGGCCGAGGACGAGGACAGCGAACTGCGCCGGCGCATCCGCGACGGCGTGCGCCGCTTCGGCGAGCGCCTGGCCACCGACCCCAAGCTCCAGGCCAAGGCGGACGGCTGGCTCCAGGACGCCGCCCAGTACCTGGTCGACACCTACCGCGCCGAGATCACCTCGCTGATCTCCGAGACGGTGGCGAGCTGGGACGCCGACGACGCCTCCCGCAAGATCGAGGCCAACGTCGGCCGCGACCTCCAGTTCATCCGGATCAACGGCACCGTGGTCGGCGCCCTGGCCGGACTACTGATCCACACCGTGGCGGTCGCGCTCGGCGGGTGATCGGGCCACCACGCACCCGACTTGGGCCTATCCTGGGCCGAACTCCGCGATACGCGCGTAGAAGCACGGAGAAGGAAGAAGGGAACCACCGTGGTCCAGCCGGACGGAAGTCGGATCGGCCCCAGTGTCACTCGGATCGCAACCCCGGACCGGAGCATCGAGGCGTTCATCGCCGGGATGCCCAAGGCGGAACTGCACGTCCACCACGTCGGATCGGCCTCGCCGCGCGTCGTCGCGGAGCTGGCCGCCCGGCACGCCGGGAACTCCAAGGTGCCGGTCGACCCGGCGGCGCTCGCCGAGTACTTCACCTTCACCGACTTCGCGCACTTCATCGAGGTCTACCTGAGCGTGGTGGACCTCGTCCGGGACGCCGAGGACGTGCGCGCGCTCACCTACGGCGTGGCCGAGGACATGGCCCGGCAGAACATCCGGTACGCCGAGCTGACCATCACCCCGTACTCCTCGGTCCGGAGGGGCATCCCCGAGGTCGCCTTCATGGAGGCGATCGAGGACGCCCGGCTGCGCGCCGAGAAGGAACTCGGCGTGGTGCTGCGCTGGTGCTTCGACATCCCGGGCGAGGCCGGGCTGGAGTCGGCCGAGGTGACCGCCCGGCTGGCCACCGAGCTGGCCCCCGAGGGCCTGGTCAGCTTCGGCCTGGGCGGCCCGGAGATCGGCGTGCCGCGCCCGCAGTTCAAGCCGTACTTCGACCGGGCCCGGGCGGCCGGCCTGCACAGCGTCCCGCACGCGGGCGAGACCACTGGGCCGGAGACGGTCTGGGACGCGATCCGGGTGCTCGGCGCCGAGCGCATCGGGCACGGCACCCAGGCGGTGAAGGACCCGGCACTGATCGACCACCTCGGCGAACACCGGATCCCGTTGGAGGTCTGCCCGACCTCCAACATCGCCACCCGGGCCGTGGAGCGGATCGAGGACCACCCGATCAAGCGGATGGTGGACGCCGGGCTGCTGGTGACGGTCAACTCCGACGACCCGCCGATGTTCGGCACCGACCTCAACACCGAGTACGCGGTGGCGGCGCGGCTGCTGGACCTGGACGAGGCCGGGGTGGCCGGGCTGGCCCGCAACGCGGTCGAGGCCTCCTTCCTGGACCGGGCGGGCAAGGACCGGCTGGCGGGGGAGATCGACGCCCACCTGGCGGCCTGGCGGCAGGCGTAGCCGGCCGGGGGCCACGGGACGGACCACCCGGGGGACCAGCCAGGGATCGCCCGGGAGCACGCCTCCGGACCGCCCCGTCGACCTCGGTCGGCGGGGCGGTTCTGCTTGTCCGTGCGGCTCCGTGCCGGGTGTTGCCGGTTGGTGCCGGCTGGTGCCGGGTGGCGCCGGTCCCTCGTTCGGGTGATGGCGCCAGAATGGCGCCACAAATGCCTCGACATGGCGCCATCGTTGTGCCAAGCTGTCGGCCATGGACCTGACGCCGTACGTGGAAAACCTCCGGAACGAGCTCGCGGTGGCCGCCGCCGCCGGCGGGGACGAGGCCCGCGCGCTGGCCGAGCGGCTGACGCTTCCGCTGGAGTCGGCCGTGCGGCTCACCCTGCTCAACGCGCTCTCGGCCGCCATGGGCGAGGTCACCCGTGACCTCGCCCCCGGCTCGGTGGACGTGCGCCTGCGCGGACTCGACCCGGAGTTCGTGGTGACGGCGCCGCCCGGGTCGGGTGCCTTCCACGGCGATCTGCCGCCGGTGGTGCCACCATCGGCACCACCGGCGCCACAGCTGGCACCACTGGCGCCAATGGTGCCGCCGGCGGTCCCGTCGGGGGCGGCGGAGTCGGACGAGACGGGCACCGCCCGGATCAACTTCCGCCTGCCCGCTCACCTCAAGGCACGGGCGGAGGAGGCCGCCGCCGAGGCCGGACTCTCGCTCAACGCCTGGCTGGTCCGGGCCCTGGCCGGCGCGCTGGAGGGCGGCGAGCCGGCCCGCCGGCCGGCCCCCGAGCCGGGTGGCCGGGTCGCCCGCAGCATCGGCAGCCAGGGCTTCACCGGCTGGGTCCACTAGCGCCTTCGCGGTATCCGAAACACCCGTACGACCTCCCGCACCACCTTCTGCACCTTCGACGTCACCCCCGCTCCGACCAGCGGGAACACCACACGAGTCAAGAGGACGGGACAGCCATGCCCACGTACGAGACCGACGGACCGATCTCCGCCATCCTCGAGTTCGACATCGGCTCGGTCTGGATCAAGGCGAGCAAGCGCACCGACGCCGTGGTCGAGGTCCGGCCGGCCAACCCGGCCAAGGAGGCGGACGTCAAGGCCGCCGAGCAGACCCAGGTCGACTTCTCCGGTGGCCGGCTCGGGGTCAAGGCGCCCAAGCAGCGCAGCGTCTTCTCCGCCAAGAAGGGCGCGGTCGAGGTCCTGGTCGAGCTGCCGATCGGCTCCGAGGTCCACAGCGAGTCCCCGATGGCCGAGTTCGTCACCGAGGGGCCGCTCGGCGCCTGCCGGCTGAAGACCTCGCTCGGCCGGATCCAGGTGGAGCAGGCCGACAGCGCCCGGCTGGACACCGGCTTCGGGGACATCCGGCTCGGGGGCACCGCCTGGGACGCCGAGGTGTCCGGCACCGGCCGGATCGAGATCGGCTCCGTCGGGGGCCGGCTGACGGTCAAGAACAGCAACGGCGACATCGAGATCGACGAGGTGCGCGGCGAGCTCCAGGCCAACGCCTCCAGCGGCCGGATCCAGGTCGGCCGGGCCGAGGGGAACGTGGAGGCCACCTCGGCGCACGGCCACGTCCGGATCGGCCGGGTGGTCCGCGGGCAGGTCACCCTCCAGACCAGCGTGGGGGACGTCGAGGTCGGCATCGCGGAGGGCACCGCGGCCTGGCTCGACGTGCACAGCAGGGTCGGCGGCGTCCGCAACGACCTCGGCCCCACCCAGGGCCCCGGGGACGCGGTGGAGACGGTGGAGGTCCGCGGCCGCACCAATGTCGGCAACGTCATCGTCCGGCGGGCGTGATGACGACGGACGGGCGGATCCCGGCATCCTCGGCCTCCTCGGTTTCGTCGGCCCGCGGGCGCCCGGCGAGCCCGGCGGCCTCGTCGATCTCGGCGACCGCGCTCACCAAGTCCTACGGGGACAAGGCGGTGCTCGAGGGCATCGACCTGGAGATCCCGGCGGGCAGCGTGTTCGCCCTGCTCGGGCCCAACGGGGCGGGCAAGACCACCACGGTGCAGATCCTCTCCACCCTGATCCCCGCCGACGGCGGCTCGGCCCGGGTGGCCGGGCACGACGTGGAGCGCGAGGCCGACGCGGTGCGGAAGGCGATCGGCGTGACGGGCCAGTTCTCGGCGGTGGACAACCTGCTCACCGCCGAGGAGAACCTGATGCTGATGGCCGACCTCAACCACCTCCGCCGTCGGGAGGGGCGGAGGCGGGCGGAGGAACTGCTGCGGCGCTTCGATCTCACCGAGGCCTCCCGCAAGGCCGTCATCACCTTCTCCGGAGGCATGCGGCGCAAGCTCGACCTCGCGATGACCCTGGTCGGGGAACCACAGGTGATCTTCCTGGACGAGCCGACCACCGGGCTGGACCCACGGAGCCGGCGGACCATGTGGGAGATCATCCGGAGCCTGGTCGCCGACCACGGGGTGACGATCTTCCTCACCACCCAGTACCTGGAGGAGGCCGACCAGCTCGCCGACCGGATAGCCGTCCTGGACGGCGGCCGGATCGTCGCCGAGGGCACGGCCGAGGAGCTGAAGCGGTACGCCCCCGGCGGGCGGATCCGGCTCCGGTTCGCGGACGCCGGCCGACTGGCCGCCGCCGCCGCGCTGTTCGAGTACGCCACCGTCGACGCCGAGGCGCTGTGGCTGGAGATCCCGGGGGACAACTCCGTCGTCACCGTGAGGGCCGTGCTGGACGCGCTCGACAACGCCTCCGTGCAGGCCGAGTCGCTGGTCGTCGAGACGGCCGGCCTGGACGACGCGTTCCTCCAACTGACCGGGGAAGGGGCACGATGAGCACGGCCACGGCCACGGCCTCGAGTACGGCCACGAGCACGGTCGGCCACGCGCTCGGCGACTCGCTGACCATGCTGCGGCGCAACCTCAAGCACGCGCTGCGGTACCCGTCCCTGACCTTCGCGGTCGTGGTGACGCCGGTCATGATGCTGCTGCTCTTCAACTACGCCTACGGCAGCACGCTGGGCGCGGGCATCGGCGGCGGCCACTACATCGACTACGTCGCGCCCGGCATCGTGCTGATGGCGGCCACCTCCGGGTCGCTGGTCACCGCGATCGGCATCTGCACCGACATGACCGAGGGCATCGTCAACCGCTTCCGCACGATGGCCATATCGCGCTCCGCCTTCCTGGCGGGGCACGTGGTCGGCAGCGTCGTCCAGACCATGATCGGGCTGGTGCTGGTGATCGGCGCGGCCCTCGCGATGGGGTTCCGGCCGAACGCCGGTCCGGTGGAGTGGCTGGCCGCGACGGGCCTGCTGCTCTTCCTCACCATCGCCCTGACCTGGATATCGGCCGGCATCGGCCTGGTGGCCAAGACGGTCGAGAGCGCCAGCAACATGCCGATGCCGCTGCAGTTCCTGCCGTTCGTCGGCAGCGCCATCGTGCCGACCGACTCCATGCCGACGGCCCTGCGCTGGTTCGCCGAGTACCAGCCCTTCACCCCCATGATCGAGACCCTGCGCGGCCTGCTGATGGGCACCGAGATCGGTACCAGTGCCTGGAGCGCCCTGGCCTGGTGCACCGCGCTGACGCTGATCGGCTACTTCTGGTCGCGGAGCGTGTTCCACCGGCGGTGACAGGGGAGCGGCCGGTGGTGCGCCGGGGGCCCGGACGACGGAGCACCCGTCGTCCGGGCCGTCCGGCACCCCCGTAGTAATGTCCCGGCAAAGGACGACTCCGGGGGGAGCAAATGACGGTAACGCGCCGCAGACGGATCGTGTGGTGGCTCCGGGGCGCGGCGCTGGCGTCCTTCCTGGTGTACCTGCCGGGCTACTTCTCCTCCCGCCAGGGCGGGTTGGTCGAGGTCGAGCGCTGGCTGAACCACCCGGTGCCGCTGCTCGGGACGGCGGTCGCGCTGGCCGTGGCCTCGGCCGTGGCCCAGGTCGAGTTCCGCACCAGGTGGGCGCACATCGGCTGCGCGGCCGTCGTCTCCCCGCTCCTCGTGATCGGGGCCGCGGTCGGAGCCTTGGCGTACTTCTTCGGCGGCGAGGGCCGGCTGGTCGACAGAACGCCCGACCCGAGCCGCTCCGACCACGTACTGAGCGTCACCGACATCGCCTTCTCGATCGATCCGGTCTATCGGGTGGAGCTGGTGACCGGCAGCGGCTGGTCGGCCCGCCACTGGGGCCTCGGGACCTGGGAGGAGGAGGACGGTTTCGTCAGGGCCGAATGGTCCGGCCCGGGGCGGATCACGGTGACCTCGGAGAAGGAGATCCAGGTCTTCACCGTGGACGAGGACGGGACGCTGAGCAGCCCCGAGGTGACCTCCCGGGCCCGGTGATACCCCAAGGCCCGGTGACGCCCCGGCCGCCTCGGTGGGCGGGTGTCACCAGCGGTCGATGCCCATGGTCCCGGCCGCGCTGTGGATGGCGTTGTAGTGCGGGATCGACATGTCGGACTTCTTCTGGCTCGCCGGCAGGTTCCGGTCGGCGGCGCGGAACTCGTCGCGGGCCTCCGCCAGCAGGCTGGTGCCGTGGGAGACCGGGACGTCCTTGGTGCCGTGCGCCGGGTGGGACTTGGCGGCGGTCTTGCTGCCGGCGTTGATCAGGGTGCTGCGGGCCTGGTTGTAGTCGGCGACCTTGATCGTCTTCGGGTTGCGGAGCTCCGCCTGTACCCCGGCCGTCGACTGCGCCTGCTCGGCGGCCACGGCGGCGGGGGTGGCTGCGGCGGTGAGCGCGCCCGTCACGATGACGGAGGCGAGGGCGTTCCGAAGGGTCCTGTGCATGAGGGTGTCCTTCCGAGAAGAAAAGTGTCAAGGATTCGCCCCGAAACGGTCGGCGAAACAGTAGGGGTGCGAACGTCTCCGCCCTACCCCGGCCGCTGGTGGCGGAAAACCGGCTTCCGCTCCGGGAGTTCGGAGAGGATGAGATCAAGCCTTTTCCTGATTTTGCTTCAATAGCATTGAACTGGCCGCGGCATGGGGGCTCAGCGGCCCCGGTGCCGCTGCCCCGCCCGCCGCCCGTCGGCCGCCACCTCCGGCGCCGCGAGCGCGGCGTCCAGCAGCCGGCCGAAGTCCCCGCGGACGAATTCCAGCAGCTCCGCGTTGCCCGGTTCGGCCCCGAAGGCATGGCGTGCCGCACGGACCCCTCGCGGGCCCGCGATCTCCAGCACCCCGACCCGGAACGGGCCTTCGAAGAACACGGTGAACGTGTTCGGCATGGTGCGTTTCCTCCCATGGGTGTCGTGCCGCTTCCCGCGCACGCGGCCGCGCGCCGGGAGGGAACGCGCCGGACACCCAGGGAGGGAGGTTATTGACCGCCGGCCACCGCCGACGGCGCCCGGACTACCGACCGGGAGCCGTGGTCTCGCGCGCTCCGCGACGGATCGCACGGGCACCAGCGGGCCGGATTCACATGGCTTTCCGGAGGCCGTCGGAACTCGGGGGCCTCGACCCGGTCGGCGACTGCCCGGGCGCGGTCCGCTGGAGCTCGCGCGTCATGAAGACGCTGTTCGGGTCCGGCCGGTAGTCCCCGAAGGGCTCGCAGGGGGTGAACCCGAACTTCTCGTACAGCTTCCGGGCGGGCAGGAAGAACTCTGCCGAGCCGGTCTCCAGGCTCAGCCGGGTGAAACCCATGCGTGCGGCCTCGGCGAGGATGTGCTCCAGCAGCGAGGAGGCGACGCCGCTGCGCTTGCGCAGGGGTGCCGTGCGCATCGACTTCAGCTCGGCGTGGCCCGCGTCCAGTCGTTTGACCGCACCGCAGCCCACCAGCACGCCACCGTCCCGCACCGACCAGAAGGTGATCCCGGGCCGACGGAGGGCGTCGAGGTCGAGGGCGTGGGTGCTCTCGGGAGGGGAGGTGGCCCGCATCTGCTGGACGTGCTCGTCGAGGAACCGGGCGATCTCGGGGCCGGAGAGGTCGTCCGTCGAGATCTTCACCGGTGCTCCTGTTCCTGGGGCGGCAAACGCGGAAGGGTCCGGCACCTTGGTGGGTGCCGGACCCTTCCGACTGTAGAGCGCCAGGCCCGGGTCGCACGGACTCTTCCTACTGAAAGTAGGACGTGCTCTGGTAGCACCGCTGACGCCTGACGAGGGCTCATGTCCCTCGCGACACCAAGGATATTAGCAGCTCAGCTGCCGTGTGCCGAATCGAGCTCCCCACGGGGACGGCCCCGTTCGGGGTGGCGATGGGCGAGGCTCCGGTGTGACGGTCACGTACTCCGTGACCGCGACCGGCGGGGGTGACGGCCGGCTGCACGACGCGGTCGCCACCTCCGACGACAAGCGCGGCACCTGCGACACCGGGAAGGGTCGCGAGACCGGCCACACGGGTCCGGCCGGAAGCACCCCGGCACCGACCCCGGCGCCGACCCCGGCGCCGTCGTCCACCGGTGCCACCGTGGTCACCACGGCCGCGATCAGAGTGGCGCCCTGCTCGTCCTGGGCGGTCTGGCCTTCGTTCTCAGCCGCCGCCGCCACGGCTGACCGGTTCTTCGCCCGGAGTGGGAAGTCGGCGGGTCCGACTTCCCGCTCCGGGGCTCCGTCCACAGGCTGTGGGAAACGCGGAAGGGTCCGGCACCTTGGTGGGTGCCGGACCCTTCCGACTGTGGAGCGCCAGGCCCGGGTCGCACGGACTCTTCCTACTGAAAGTAGGACG
>NZ_JBEZUT010000027.1:0-43670 GCF_040636595.1 Kitasatospora sp. NPDC036755 | reverse complement strand
GCGTGACATCCGGTTCGTCCGGCTGTGGTTCACCGATGTGCTCGGGTTCCTGAAGTCCGTCGCGGTGGCACCGGCCGAGCTGGAACAGGCCTTCGCCCGTTCCGGACGGCCGGCAGCTCGTCCCATCCGTGTTCGGACGCCCGCGCTGGCAGCACGCGTTCGCGTTCGCGCTGTCCGCCCTGGAACGCGAACTGCGGCCGACCGGTCAGGTGTGACGGCGGGTCTTGACGCGGCTCGCCGATCCGATGCCTAGACCGCCTGGTACGTGTCGCGGAGGCGGCCGGGGGAAGCGGGATGTGACGCACGATCCCTTGACCGGATCTTTTCCGCTTCGCCATGATGAGCCGTCATGTTGTGACTCCGCCGATGGGGGAAGTCCGGTCCGAATCCGGCGCTGACCCGCAACGGTAGGCCGCCGACTCCACGTCGCGCGGCGAGCCCGAGTACCCGTCGGCGGAGGTGTGTCACCCCTCCTCCCGTCGTGGTCTGCGGGCCGGAGCTCCGAGGGCTGCCCGGCGTGCCGCCGATGCCCTCCGGGCCCCTGCGTCCAGGCCCGGAAAGGTACCACCATGCCCGCGCTCCGTCGCACCCTCGGTCTGCTCGCGATACCCGCCCTCGCTCTCGCCACCGCCCTTCCGGCGGCCTCGGCCGCCCACGCCGACACGACCTCCTCCTGGACCGTCCGCCCCGACGCCGCCGCGGGCGGCTGGCTGGCCCGTCAGCTCGTCGACGGCGACCACTTCGAGTCCGTCTTCAACGGGACGGCCTACCCCGACCAGGGCCTGACGATCGACGCCGTGCTGGCCTTCGCCGCCTCGCACAGCTCGGACGAGGCCGCCGCCAGGGCCACCGCCTGGCTGGCCAGGCCCGAGATCATCGGCGGTTACCTCGGCGACGGCACCACCGAGGCCTACGCCGGCGCCACCGCCAAGCTGCTGCTTGCCGCTGAGGTCCGCGGCGCTAATCCGGCCTCTTTCGGTGGCGTCGACCTACCGGCCCGGCTGCGCTCGCTCCAGACCACCGAGGGGCGCTTCTCCGACCGCTCGCAGTGGGGCGACTACAGCAACGCCTTCGGCCAGTCGCTCGCCCTGATCGCCTTGCACCGCACCCCCGGAGGCGCCCCGGCGGCTGCCGTCGACTTCCTCGCGAACAGCCAGTGCGCGGACGGCGGTTACCCGGTCTCCTTCGGCCAGGCGACCTGCACCGCCGACCCGGACGCCACCGCGCTGGCCGTCCAGGCGCTCGCCGCCACCGGCCGCACCGCCAAGGCGAACGCGGGCCTCGGCTGGCTGACCGCGCACCAGAACGCCGACGGCGGCTTCGCGGCCGCCGGGGCGACCGCCTCCAACGCCAACACCACCGGCCTGGCTACCCAGGCGCTGGTGGCCGGCGGGCGCTTCGGCGCCGGCCTCAAGGGCTGGAGCCGGCTGGTGAAGTTCCAGCAGGGCTGCTCGGCCGACCCGGCGGTGCGCGGCGCGGTCGCCTACGACGAGACGGGGTTCAACGCGGGCAACGGCGCCCGCGCCACCGCACAGGCCGTCCTCGGCCTCGCGGGCACCCCGCTGGCCACCCTCTCCGCAGCCGGGGCCCGCCCCGACGCCCCCTCCCTGGCCTGCCCGTCGCCGACCGTCCGCTGAACGAACCTGACACCACTGGGAGTTCCCCGATGACCGACACCCTCACCCCGGCCCGCCCCGTCCGCCCGGTCCGCCGCACGCTCGGTTCGATCGCCTCCGCCGCGGCCCTCACCGCCGGCCTGCTCGGCGTCTCCGCTGCCCAGGCGCCGCAGGCCCAGGCCGCCGCCTGCAGCGGGACCACCGGCGTCACCGTCGTGGTCGACTTCACCGCCGTCGGCGGCGGCATCCAGACCGGCTGCGCGCTCGGCGACCCGGCCAGCGGCCTGACCGCGCTGACCGGCGCCGGATTCTCGTACGCCTTCCACCCGCGCTACCCGGGCTTCGTCTGCACCATCAACGCCTTGCCGACGACCTGCACCAACCCCACCGGCAGCGCCTACTGGTCGTACTGGCACGCCCAGCACGGCGGCCCCTGGTCGTACAGCAGCCTGGGCGCCGGCAGCTACAACCCGGCACCCGGAGACGTCGAGGGCTGGTCCTTCGGCGCGGGCGCCCAGCCCGGCACCACCGCGCCCTGACCTGCCTGCTTGTCCACGCCTCGACGCCCCGGCCTCCCCGACGGGGGAGGCCGGGGCACGGGGTCAGGCGGGGGGTGCCCTCCGGCGCCGGGCGAGGTGGTCGTAATGCAGCACGCTGCCGACCGCCGCGGCCGTGAACAGCAGGGTGTTGGCCACGATGCCCGCGGTGGCCGGCCACGCGGGGTCGCTGCCGTCAGGGAGCAGGGTGTTGGCGACCAGAGTGCCGATGCCGGTCAGCAGCCCGCGCGCGAGGTGCACGGCCAGGAACGCCAGGAGCCCGGCGGGCAGGGTCAGGACGATCGCGGCGAGGTAGAAGCGTCCGTTCTCGGTCAGCCCGCCCAGGCCCGCCAGCAGGCCGACCACGGCCACGTAGCAGCCTGCCACCCATCGGGAAGCACTCATCAGAACCCGTCCCCCTGCTCCGTGAAGCCGACGGGTGATCGCTTGCCGAGGCCGTGATCTTCCTCGTCGCGGCCGCTCACCAGACCGTGTGGGGGAGCCGTCGTCGAGGCGGTCCCGGCGCCCGGCGGTTGCTCTCCAGCACCGTCCTCGGCGGTGGCCTCGGCGAACGGGAGTGGGTGGTGAACGCACAGGTCAGGCCGGGGTACAGCCGGATGGACCCGGAGCGGCACCTGGCGGAGCTGGCTGCCGCGGAGCGGCTGCGGGGCGCCGGGGCGGGGCTGATGACCGCCGCCCAGGTGGACGACTTCACCTGGGCGTGCGACGGCGGGGCCTCGGCGGTGGTCACGACGGGGATCGGCGTGCCGATCTGGGCCGCCGGGCCCGAAACCGCCCCGGCTCACGCGTACGTGCCGGGTACGATCAACATCCTCGTCGTCGTCCCGGCGGCGGTGTCCGACGCGGGCCTGGTGAACCTGCTCGCCACGGCCACGGAGGCGAAGGTCCAGGCCCTGCTGGACGCCGGCTACGACTGCTCCGGGACGCCCTCCGACGCGGTGTGCGTCGCGGTACGGCGCACCGGCGCGGGGGAGAAGCCGGAGCCGTTTGGTGGCCCGCGCTCGCTGCGGGGCGCACGGGTGGCGCGCGCGGTCCACGCGGCGGTGCGCGCGGGGGCCGAGAGGGACCGCGCGCGCCGGGCGCGGGGGCCCGCACCCGAGCACGCACGGCCGACGCAGGACTGCCGCCGCAGCGTCGTCCTGCCGGTGGATCAGCTGCCGTAGCGCAGCGAGACGGTGTCGCCGAGGTGGACGGTGGTGGCCCGGGTGGCGGCGGCCTCGATGGCGCCGTCGAGGCCGACCTTCCAGGTGGAGGAGCCGCTGTTCGCGGTGCCGTTGAGCGCGGTGACGGTGCCGCCTCCGGTGGCCGGGGTGACGGAGGTGACGCAGCCGCTCGGAGTGGCGGTGGCTGCCGCGTCGAGGACGTCGCCGAGGGTCGTGGTGGTGCCGGTGGGGGCGAGGGTGACGGCGCAGACCTTGAGGCTGCCGGTGCCGTCGTCGACGACCAGGGCGAGCTTCGCGGCGGTACCCGTGGTGAAGTCGGTGGTGGCGGACCAGGCGGGTTCGCCCGCGCTGGTCGGCGCCGGCGGGGTGGCGGTGAACCCGGCGCCGGCGACGGCGCGCAGGCCGTCGACGGAGGCGTACGGCGACGGGGAGGTGTCGGTGGGCAGGTACTTGAAGCCGCCGCCGGGCTTGAACTGCTGGGCGATGAGGAAGTCGAGCGGGGTCTTGCCGGTGCCGCTGGTGAAGTCGGTGCCCTGGGGGTTGATGCCGCAGGCGTTGAGGCCGGACACGGCCCAGCCGTTGGAGTCGGTGTTGACGCCGAACATGGCGTTGAAGGCGCCGGAGGAGGCGAGCTTGCCCTTGAGGAAGTTCTTCGCGGCCACGATCGCGGCGTCGGTGTTCGGGACGCCGCCGACACACAGCGAGGCGATGGCGGCGCCGGTCATGTCGATGTCGCTGCCCTGGGCGAGCGCGGTCGGGTCGCCGGCGGCCTTGCTGTAGTTCCAGCCGCCGTCGTTGTGCTGGTTGGCGCGCACGGTCGCGACCGAGGCGTTCAGCAGGGACTGCGGGACGCGTTGTCCGCCGCTCTGGGTCTTGGCACCGCCGAGGGCGAGCAGACCGAAGACTGTCCCGTTGAAGTTCGCGGACGGGCCGTAGTAGCCGGGTTCGGCGGTCTGCCAGTAGGCGGCGAGGTCGGCCACGAGGTTGCGGCCCGGGCCGATCCGTGCAGGGTCGATGCCGGCCGCGTAGGAGTTGAGGATGCCGCGTTCGTAGTCCGTCACCACGGGCGAGGCGCTGGGCCAAGTGGGGGCGGCGAGCTGGTTGCGGTAGACGAGGCGGGCGTTCTTGCTGGTGTCACCGCCGGGGGTCACGTCCGCGGAGGCGGTCCCGGCGGCGGCGAGCGCGCTGAAGGCCCACTCGTTGGAGAGCCCGCCGCCGGTGACGTAGCTGCCGTCGGCGGCCTGGAGGGACTTGAGGTACGTCACGCCGGTGCTCTTGGAGGTGGCTATCTGACTCGGCGAGGCGGTGGCGTGCGCAGGGACGGCCGACAGGAGGAGGGCGCCGGCGGCCATGGAGACGGTCGCCGCGGAGGCGAGACGTGAGGAGATGAGGCGCGAGTGCGCGGGAACGGACACGGAACGGGCTCCTTGGGGTGACGGGCGCGCCGGTCCTGCCCCGGGCGCCGGCACTCGTTCGGGGAGCGCGCGGTGGGGGCGGCGGCCGCCCGGATCGCGTGGGCTGGCTGGTGCTGGTGCTGCACGACCGCGCGGGCATTCGGGCTCGGGACCGGTGCAACCACCGCCCCACACCGCTGCGCGTCAGCTCCGGATTCGCACCGGATTCCCCCGCTCGGCCACCGCGGACGTTACCGCACCCGTGAACGGATCTACGGGGTGGCGAAAGTGACATGACGACTCGTTGACGACGACTTCGAGCGCGTGGTGTGATGAACCGCTTTTTCATCCTCGGCAGTCAGGGGAAGCCGGTCCGATTCCGGCGCTGACCCGCAACCGTAGACCCGCCCGCAAGGGCCGGTGAGCCGGAATGCCTGCGCCGGGGCCTTGTTCAGGAGTACATGCGTCGTCGTGGACTACGACGCGGTCACGACGGTCCCCGTACCGGGGAGAGCCGTCGGCTGCGCCGTGGGACCCCGACAACCGATCGGGGAGTCGCCGGTGAGGGTCAGCAGCAGTCCTACGCGTCACAGAAGCAGAGAGCTGGGCTCGCTTCTGGTCACCACGGCCGTCGCAGTGGCCGCCTGCGGAACGGTCCTGCTCGGCCACCCCGGCAGCGCGGCAGCCGACCCGATCGAGCAGTGCACGGCGACGACGGGCGCGATCGTCGCCGTCGACTTCGGCCACTGGGGCGGCGGGGTCGTCCGCGGCTGCGACGCCCACCCGACGACCGGGATGAACCTGCTGCACAACGCCGGTTTCACCACGACCGGGACCGAGCACGACGGGCCCGCCTTCATCTGCCGGCTCGGCACCGGGACCTTCAACGGCGGCGTCCAGTACCCCACTCCGGCCGAGGAACCGTGCGTCAACACCCCGCAGGCCACCGCGTACTGGTCGTACTGGATCGCCGCACCCGGCCAACAGACCTGGTCCTACAGTCAGTTCGGCGCCGGCACGCAGCAGCCCAAGCCCGGCGAGGTCGAGGCCTGGGTGTACGGCGGCACCGACATCGGCGGCACCAGCGGGGCACCGAGCTTCACCCCGGACTCGGTCCGCGCCAAGAACGGTGGCTCCTCGGCGTCCCCTTCGCCTTCCTCCTCCCCCTCGGCTACCCCGACCCCGACCGCGAGCCCCACCGGGCCCTCCGCAACCGGCAACCCGGCCGCGGCCGCGGCCTGGCTGGCCGGTCAGCTGGTCGGCGGCGACCACATGGAGAACTGGGCCGCCCCGGGGCCGGACTACCCCCGGACCGCCCTCACCGCCGTCGCGCTCGCCGCCGCCGGGACGCAGGACCCGGCGCTGCGCAAGGTCGTCGGCTTCCTCGTCGACCACACCGACGCGTTCCTGTACCCCGACGGCCCCACCGGCGCGCCCGACACGAGGGCCGCCACCCTCCTGGCTCTCGTCGCGGAGAGCACCGGCCGCGACCCGCGCACCTTCGGCGGGCGGGACCTGCTCGCCGCGCTCACCGACCACGTCTGCACGGCAGCCGGGGAGAACGGCAAGTGCACCGCCGCCGGGGACTTCCTCGGTGCGGCCTCGCCCTGGGTCCAGTCCCTGGGCATCATCGCCCTCCAGCGCGCCGGCGTCACGCCGCCCGCCCCGGCACTCGCCCGCTTCACGGCCTTCCAGTGCGCCGACGGCGGCATGGCCGGCTCGATGATCGTCGCCGGTGACCACTGCGAATCCGACCCGCTCACCACCGCGGCCGCCGCCCTCGCCCTGCGCACGGCCCCCGGCTACGAGGCAACCGCCAAGAAGGCCACCGACCAGCTCGCGGCGAGCCAGCAGCCCGACGGCTCCCTCCTCCCGTACGCCGGCGCACCCGGCGACACCACCAGCACCGCGAGCGCCGCCCAGGCCTTCCAGGCCACCGGCCAGGGCGCCCGCTGGGCCGCCGCCACCGCCTGGCTCGCCGCCCGCCAGAACAAGGACGGCGGCTTCGGCCCCGACGCGTTCACGCCGGACCCGGACGCCGCCGCCACCGAACAGGCCATCCTGGCCCTGACCGGAACCGACCTCACCTGCGTCCGGCACAACCCCGACGGCGCCACCCCGACGCCCACCCCGCCCGTCGGCAGGAAGCCCGACGCCGCCAAGGGCAGCGCCTACCTCACCGACCCGGCACGGCTGATCGCCGGCCACTACTACGAGGGCTTCCCGGCGTTCGCCGACTTCGGCCTCACCATCGACGGCGCCTACGCCCTCGCCGCCACCGGCACCGACGACGCCGCGCTGCGCCGGATCGTCGACTTCCTGGACCAGCAGGGCAAGGACGCGAGCGACCGTACCGTCAACGACTGGACCGCCATCGGAACCGAGTACGCCGGCGGTGGCTCGATCGGCAAGGAAGCGCTGCTCGCCGAGGTCGTCGGCCGGGACCCGCGGAACTTCGGCGGCCACGACCTGATCGCCGCCCTCGCGGCGATGGTGTGCACCAAGGCCGACGCGAACACCGGCTGCGACGCCCCGGGCAACTACGCCTACGCCACCTCGGTCTTCTCCCAGGCGCTCGCCGTCATGGCCCAGCTCCGGGCCGGTGAGTCGGCCGGCGCGGCCCCCGCCATCGCCTACCTGAAGGGCCTCCAGCACGCGGACGGCTCCTGGCCGAGCCTGATCCCCGCCACCGGCGACTCCGACGTGGACAGCACCGCGATGGCGGTCATGGCCCTGGCCCTGGTCCCGGGCGAGGACGCCGCGCTGGCGGTCGACAAGGGGCTCGGCTGGCTCGCCGCGCGGCAGCTGCCGGACGGGGGCTTCCCCGGCGCGGCCGGTGACTCGACCAACTCGGCCGCCCTGGCCGTACAGGGCATGACGCTGCGCAAGAACACCTACGACGGTCAGATCGCCAAGGCACTCGACTTCCTCGCCGGGCAGCAGAACGGCGACGGCGGGTTCAACGTCGCCTCCGGCGGACAGCAGGGTTCGGACGTCCGGGCCTCCACGCAGGTGCTGGGCGGTGCTACCGGGATCTCCTTCGGGACGCTGACCCGCTCCCTCGGAGGTACGCCGACGCCGACCCCCACGGGGACTCCGACGCAGATGCCCACGGGGACGCCGACCGGCACGCCTACGGGCACCGCGAGCGCAACCGGCACGCCGACCCCGACGGGCACCGGCACGCCGTCGGCGACGACGTCCCCCACCTCCGTCGCGTCCGATCCCGGTGACGGCTCGACCACCCGTCCGTCCGACGCCCCGCTCGTCGGTGAACCGGTCGGCGGTGGCGTGCCTGCCGGGACCGGGCAGTCCGGTACCGGCGGCCTCGCGGCGACGGGGAGCGAAGCACTGGCACTGACCGGGGCGGCCGGTCTGCTGACCGTGCTCGGCGCTGTGGCCGTCCTGGCCGCCCGCCGTCGTACCGCCTCCGGTTCGGGGCGTCACCGGTGATCCGGCGCTTCGGCCGGCTGATCGGTGCCGCCGCCACGACCCTGGCCGTGGCGTTCGGCGGTGTCGCCGTGGGCACCGCCCCCGCCGCCGCCGCGCCGCTGCCGATGGACCAGTGCACCACCACCTCCGGCGTGGTCCTCGCCGTGGACTTCGGCAAGTGGGGCGGTCCGCTGCTGCGGTCCTGCGGGACCACCCCGACCACCGGGTACACCCTGCTCAACCAGGGCGGCTGGAAGACCACCGGGACGGGGCACGACGGCCCGGCGTTCATCTGCCGGATCGGCTACAGCGGGTTCCAGGGCGGGAAGCAGTTCCCGACCCCGGACCAGGAGAAGTGCGTCCTGACGCCTCCGGCCACGGCCTACTGGTCGTACTGGCACGCGGATCCGGGCCAGAACACCTGGTCGTACAGCCAGTTGGGCGCGATGCTCTACCAGCCGAAACCGGGCAGCGTCGACCTGTGGATCTTCGGCGGCACCAACGTCGAGGGCACCGAGGGCCGTCCGGCCTTCTCGCCGGACAGCGTCCGGGCGCACGACTCCAGCCCCGGCGGGCAGCCGGCCGACCCCGGCCAGGGCACCACGGGCGGCCCCGGCGGTGCCTCGGGCGGCTCCGGCAGCGGATCGACGGGCGGCGGCGGGACGACCGGCGGCGGTTCCGGTACCGGATCGAGCGGCACCACCGGCGGGTCGGGTACCACCGGCGGGTCCGGAACCGGCCGGGCTCCGGCGCCCGCCAAGCCCCCGGCGGGCGGAGCACGTCCGTCCGCTCCCGGTACGCCCCCGGGGAGCGGCAGCCCCGCTACCCCCGAGGACGGCATCACGCCGCCGGGTGCCCCCGAGCCGACGCCGGTATCCGCGACCCCGGTACCGGTCGAGCCGCCCACCGCGGCATCGACGGACACCCCGAGCGACCGGCCGACGGAGCAGCCCGCCGTGGCCGCGCCGACGCCCACCCCCGCCGTACCCGGCGGGGCGGTCAACGCCGACCCGGTGGCCGACGCCCCGCACGACTCCGGCTCGATGTTCCCCGCCGTGCTCGGGTCCGTCCTCGTCGTGGCGCTGGGCGTGGCCACCGTGGTCGCCGCGCGGCAGCGCCGTCGACGGACCGAGTGATCGGATGACCATGCTCGACAAGGCCGTCGCCGACTCCTCCCCGCTCGCCCCCGGGCGGGCGGCGGGGAACGGTCGCGCCCCGCGCAACCTCCACCCGCTGGCCTGGTGGGCCTGGGCACTCGCCCTGGCGACGGCGGCCAGCCGCACCACCAACCCGCTGCTGCTCCTGCTCGTCCTCGCCGTGCTCGGCTACGTGGTGACGGCCCGTCGCAGCGAGGCCCCGTGGGCGCGCGGGTTCACCTACTACCTGTGGCTGGCCCTGACGGTGGTGGCGATCCGGGTGGTCTTCCGGTGCGTCTTCGCCACCGGGATCACCCCGCACGACCACCTGCTCTTCTCCCTGCCGCACATCCCCACCCCCGACTGGTACGCGGGCATCCGGATCGGCGGCCCGGTCTCGCTGGAGGCCACGCTCTCCGCGGCCTTCGACGGGCTGCGGCTGGCCTGCCTGATCTGCTGCATCGGCGCCGCGAACACCCTCGCGAACCCCAAGCGGGCCCTGCGGGTGCTGCCGGGTGCCCTGTACGAGCTGGGCGTCGCGGTGACGGTGTCGCTCAGTGTCGCGCCGCAGCTGGTGCAGAGCGTCCAACGCGTCGCCCGGGCCCGGCGGTTGCGTGCTGGGCAACGCAAGGGCGTTCGCGCGCTGCGCAGCATCGTGGTGCCGGTCCTGGAGGACGCGCTGGAGCGTTCGCTCAGCCTGGCCGCCGCGATGGACTCGCGCGGCTACGGGCGCTCCGGCACCGCCTCGCGCCGCTCCCGCCGGCTCACCGGCGCGCTGATGCTGCTCGGCATGTGCGGCCTGTGCGCCGGGGTGTACGGGCTGCTGGACGGCACGGCGCCGGCCGCGCTCGGTCTGCCCGCCTTCCTCGCGGGCGCCGTGCTGTGCGTGGCCGGCCTCCTGCTCGGCGGGCGGCGCGTCCGGCGCACCACCTACCGCCCGGACCGCTGGCGGGCCGCCGAGTGGGCGGTCGCCGGGTGCGGGGTGACCGCCGCAGTACTGCTGTTCGCCACCGTCGGCTACGACGCCACCGACCTGAACCCGTCCCTGTACCCGCTGACCTGGCCGACGCTGCCGCTCGTCCCGGTGCTCGCCCTGCTCGTGGCGGGCGCTGCGGGGATCGTCTCCCCACCGCCGGGCCGAACGCCCGCAGCCTCCGCCCTCCTCCCACCAGTACCGACCGCTCGCACACCGAGGTGACCACGTGATCCGATTCGACCAGGTCGGCGTGGTGTACGACGGCGCGACGACGCCCGTCCTGCGCGACGTCGACCTGCACATCCCGGAGGGCGAGCTCTGCCTGGTGGTCGGCCGCACCGGCGCCGGCAAGTCCACTCTGCTCGGCGCCGTCAACGGCCTCGTGCCGCACTTCACCGGCGGCACCCTGCGTGGCCGGGTCACCGTGGACGGGCGCGACACCGCCCACCACCCGCCGCGCGAACTCGCCGACGTGGTCGGCGTGGTCGGGCAGGACCCGCTGGCCGGCTTCACCACCGACACGGTGGAAGAGGAACTGGCTTACGTCATGGAGCAGTTGGCGATCCCGCCGGAGACCATGCGCAAGCGCGTCGAGGAGACCCTCGACCTGCTCGGTCTGGCCGAGCTGCGCCACCGTGCCCTGCACGAGCTCTCCGGCGGGCAGCAGCAGCGTGTCGCCATCGGCTCGGTGCTCACCGCGCACCCGCGCGTGCTGGTGCTGGACGAGCCGACCTCCGCGCTCGACCCGACCGCCGCCGAGGAGGTGCTGGCCGCGATCACCCGGCTGGTGCACGACCTCGGCGTCACCGTGCTGCTCGCTGAGCACCGGCTGGAACGCGTCGTCCAGTACGCCGACAGCGTCGCCTACCTGCCCGGCGACGGGACGGTCGTGCACGGGCCGCCCGCCGAGGTCTTCCGGGACACCGCGATCGCACCTCCCGTCGTCGGCCTCGGCCGACTGGCCGGCTGGCAGCCGCTGCCGCTTTCCGTCCGGGACGCCCGCCGCGCCGCCGTGTCCCTGCGCGAGCGGCTCACCGATGTGCCCGTTCCTCCGCCACGCCGGGCAGCGGTGGCGGGGGAACGGGTGCTGGACGCCCGGGGGGTGGTCGTCCGGTACGGTCCGGTGGCCGCCGTCCGGGAGGTCGACCTGGCGCTGCGCGCCGGCGAGGTCACCGCACTGATGGGCCGCAACGGCTCCGGCAAGTCCTCGCTGCTGTGGGCCCTGCAGGGCTCCGGGCCCCGGCAGGGCGGCAGCGTGAAGGTCACCGGCACCGGGGGAGGGAAAGCCGAGGACCCCAAGCGCCTGACCGCGGCCCGGGCCCGCCGGCTGGTCGGGCTCGTCCCGCAGACCCCGACCGACCTGCTGTACCTGGAGACCGTCGCCCAGGAGCTCGCGCAGAGCGACCTCGAAGCCGATCACGCCGACGGGCCGACCGCCCGGCAGATCCTCGACCGCCTCGCCCCCGGGATCCCGGACGGCACCCACCCCCGGGACCTCTCCGAGGGCCAGAAGCTGGCCCTGGTGCTGGCGATCCAGCTGGCCGCCGCACCAAGGGTCGTGCTGCTGGACGAGCCCACCCGGGGGCTCGACTACCAGGCGAAGGAGGCGCTCACCGGCATCGTGGACACTCTCGCCGCAGAGGGGCGCACCGTCGTGGTCTCCACCCACGACGTCGAGTTCGTCGCCTCCGCCGCCGACCGGGTGGTGGTGATGGCCGAGGGCGAGGTGGTCGCCGACGGCCCCACCGCCGAGGTGATCGTCGCCTCACCGACCTTCGCCCCGCAGACCGCCAAGATCCTCGCCCCGCGCGCCTACCTGACGGTCAACCAGGTCGCCGGGGTGCTGGAGACCGCGGAGGCGGCCCGGTGACCGCCGTCCGGATCCCCGGCCGGGCCCGGGTCGTGGTCGCCCTGGCGGCCTTCATCGGTCTGGTCGCCTTCACCTGGCCGTTCGTCGTCGCGCCGGGGAAGTTCGGCTCCTCCTACGCCCCGCCGCTGATCTTCGGCGCCCTGCTCGTCCTGGTCCTCGCCGTCGTCATCGCCGAGATCTCGGCCGGCGGCATCGACGCCAAGGCCCTCGCCATGCTCGGCGTCCTGTCCGCCGTCAACGCCGGACTCCGCCCCCTGGGCGCCGGCACCGCCGGAGTGGAGACGGTCTTCTTCATCCTCGTCCTGGCCGGCCGGATCTTCGGCCCCGGCTTCGGCTTCACCCTCGGCTGCACCTCGCTCTTCGCCTCCGCCCTGCTCACCGGCGGCGTCGGCCCCTGGATGCCCTACCAGATGTTCGGCTGCGCCTTCGTCGGCATGCTCGCCGGACTGCTGCCGAAGGCCCGGCCCCGCCTGGAGGTGCCGATGCTCGCCGCCTACGGCGCGTTCTCCGGCTACCTCTTCGGCTTCCTGCTCAACCTCTCCTTCTGGCCGTTCTCCACCGACCCCAACAGCTCCATCGCCTACCTCCCCGGGCTCCCCTTCACCGAACAGTGGCACCGCTACCTGCTGTTCGACCTCGCCACCTCGCTCGGCTGGGACACCGGCCGCGCCGTCACCACCTTCACCGCCGTCCTCGTCGTCGGCCCGGCCGTCCTCACGGTCTTCCGCCGTGCCGCCCGCCGTGCCAACTTCGAACCCACGGTGCGTTTCGAGGCCCCGGACGGCACCGGCACCGGCACCGGCACCGGCACCGGCACCGCGCCGGTGCCCCCTGCCGTGCGGTCGGCGGAGACGGCGCCCTCGTGAACCGGAAAGGTCAATGCCATGCCCAAACCCGGGAAGCCCCGAACGGTGACGATGGACGGAGCCCGGTTCGTCGTCCTCACCCCGGAGCAGTACGCCGGACTGGAATCCTCACGCCGCCAGCTCGGTGGACAGCAAGCCCAGGTCGCCCGGATGAAGCTGGACCTGCAGCGTGGGCGGGAGCTGCTGCGCGAGGCCGAACGGGTGCTGGCCGACCTTCCCGCGAAGCACGCCGAGAGTTCGAGCGGTCGGTTGGGGCCCGAGCGCGGACTTCCGGAACTGCTCGCCGACATCCGCGCAGTCCTGCCATCGCGAGCCGACCCCGACCGGACGCCCTGATCGGTATCCGGACAGTGCTCGCGTCGGCATGGGTCTCTTCACTCGGGTGGCACGGGGATTCAAGCTTGTTCACGCGTGTGCGGCGGCCGGGCCGATGCCGCGGAGCGGAGCGGGGCTGCCCGGAGCCTGTCTGACGATCCGCCATCAGACGGAACGCAATGTCCCGCCGACGCTCCAAACCCTCCGCGACAGAGGTAGGGGCGCCGACGGGACACGTGTGGTCACACCGTCCGGTGCGGGTGGAATCCGCGGCCGCTCTTGCGGCCGAGGAGGCCGGCCTCGACCATCCGGGAGAGCAGCGGCGGGGGTGCGTAGAGCGGTTCCTTGTACTCGTCGTACATCGAGCGGGCGATGGCCTCGACGGTGTCCAGGCCGATGAGGTCGGCGAGGGCGAGCGGGCCCATGGGGTGGGCGCAGCCGTGGACCATGCCGGCGTCGATGTCCTCGGGGGTGGCGTGGCCGGCCTCGGCCATCCGGATCGCGGAGAGCAGGTAGGGCACGAGCAGCGCGTTGACGACGAAGCCGGCCCGGTCGCGGGAGTGGACGACGTGCTTGCCGAGGACGTCCCGGGCGAAGGCCTCGACCCGGTCGACGACGGCGGGGGCGGTGTGCAGGGAGGTGACCAGCTCGACCAGCGGCATCACCGGGGCCGGGTTGAAGAAGTGCAGGCCCAGGACGTGGGAGGCCCGGCCGGTGGTGATGCCGAGCCGGGTGACCGGGATGGCCGAGGTGTTGGTGGCCAGGACGGCGTCCTCGGCGAACAGCACCTTGTCCAGCGTGGTGAGCACGTCGGCCTTGACCCGCTCGTCCTCGACGACGGCCTCGACGACGAGTTGGCGGTCGGCCAGGGCTTCCAGGTCGTCGGCGAACAGCAGGTGCGCCCAGGCGTCGGTGCGCTGCTCCTCGCTGATCCGTCCGCGCTCGACGGCGCGGTGCAGGGAACGGTCGATCCGGCTTCGCGCTGCCCGCAGCGCCGCCGAGCCGTTCTCGCAGACGATGGTGTCGAGTCCGGCGCGGGCGAAGACCTCGGCGATGCCGGAGCCCATCTGCCCGGCGCCGACGACGGCGACACGGCGGATGTCGTTCATGGTGCGCTCCCTCCGTGGTTGGGCGGCTCAGGCCGCGGTGCGGACTCGTACGAGGTGGCGGGCGTAGGCCTCGGTGGTGAGGAAGGCGGGCAGCTCCGCGCCGAGGGAGGTCTCCTCCAGGATCCGCACCGCGTCGTCCACGAGGACCGGGTCGGCGCCCTCGCCGCGCAGGGTGGCGCGTTCCCGGTCGATCAGCCGCCGCACCAGGTCCGGAGTGACGAGCGACCCGCCGGTCAGTCGGGTGCAGTGGTGCTGCCACTGCCAGATCTGGCAGCGGGCGATCTCGGCGGTGGCGACGTCCTCCATCAGCCCGAAGACGGCGACGGCGCCGGAGCCGTTCAGCCAGGCCACCAGGTAGCGCAGGGCGACGGCGACGTTGGAGCGCAGGCCCTGCTCGGTCGGCAGGCCGGCGGTCAGCCGGTGGACGCCCAGCAGGTCGGCGGCGGTGACCTCGACGTCCTCGCGGGAGCTGTCGAGCTGGTTCGGGCGGTTGCCGAGGACGGCGTCGAAGGCGGCGCGGCAGGTGTCGACGAGGCCGGGGTGGGCGACCCAGGAGCCGTCGAAGCCGTCGCCGGCCTCCCGCTCCTTGTCGGCGCGGCCCTTCGTCAGTGCGACGGCGTTGGCCTCCGGGTCGCGCTGCGGGATCGCGGCGGCCATGCCGCCGATGGCGTGGGCGCCGCGGCGGTGACAGGTGCGCACCAGCAGGTCGGTGTAGGCGCGCATGAAGGGCTGGGTCATGGTGAGGGTGGCGCGGTCGGGCAGGACGTAGCGCGGGCCGTGGTTGGCGAAGTTCTTGATCAGGCTGAACAGGTAGTCCCAGCGTCCGGCGTTGAGTCCGGCGGCGTGCTCGCGAAGTTCGTAGAGGATCTCGTCCATCTCGAAGGCGGCGGTGATGGTCTCGATCAGCACGGTGGCGCGGATGGTGCCGTGCGGGATGCCCAGTTCGGCCTGGGCGACGGTGAAGACCTCGTTCCAGAGCCGGGCTTCGAGGTGGTTCTCCAGCTTGGGGAGGTAGAAGTAGGGGCCGGAGCCGGCCTCGATCTGCGACCGGCCACAGTGGAAGAGGTAGAGGCCGAAGTCGACCAGGGCGCCGACGGCGGCGCGGCCGTCGATCAGCAGGTGCTGTTCGTCGAGGTGCCAGCCGCGGGGGCGGACCACGATGGTGGCGGGGGTGTTCCCGATGTAGTAGCGCTTGCCGTCCGGGGTGGTGTCGTCGATCCGGCGTTCGGTCGCGTCGAGCAGGTTGAGCTGGCCGGTGACGAGGTTGTGCCAGGTGGGGGCAGTGGCGTCCTCGAAGTCCGCGAGCCACACCTTCGCGCCGGAGTTGAGCGCGTTGACGGTCATCCGGCGCTCGGGCGGCCCGGTGATCTCCACCCGGCGGTCGTGCAGGCCGGGGCCGGCGCCGGCCACGCGCCAGGTGGTGTCCTCCCGGACGGCGCGGGTCTCCGGGAGGAAGTCCAGTGTGCCGGCTGCGGCGAGCGCCTTGCCGCGGCGGCGGCGCTCGGCCAGGAGTTCGGCGCGGCGTTCCGCGAAGGCCTCGTGCAGGCGGGCCACGAAATCCAGGGCGGCAGGGGTGAGGATCTCGTCGAAGCGGTCCTCGGGTTCGCCGAGGATCTCGATGCGGCTGGTCTGGCTCATCCGGTTCTCCAAGAGGCGGGCGGGAGGCGCCCGGGGCCTCGTCCCTCAACGAGGCCCCGGGCGGCGGGGTGGAAGGCGGCTCGTCCCCAACGAGACCGCCGGGGTGGCTCAGTGGAACTGCTCGGCCTCGGTGGAGCCGGTCAGCGCCAGGGTCTCGGCGTTCGGGTTGAGCGCGGTGGAGACCAGGTCGAAGTAGCCGGTGCCGACCTCGCGCTGGTGCTTCACGGCCGTGTAGCCGTCCGGCACCGCGGCGAACTCGGCCTCCTGGAGGTCGACGTAGGCCGTCATGCCGTGCTCGGCGTAGCCGCGGGCCAGCTGGAACATCGAGTGGTTGAGCGCGTGGAAGCCGGCCAGCGTGATGAACTGGAAGCGGTAGCCCATCGCGCCCAGCTCCCGCTGGAACTTGGCGATCTGGTCGTCGTCCAGGGCGGCCTTCCAGTTGAAGGACGGCGAGCAGTTGTAGGCGAGCATCTTGTCCGGATACTCGGCCTTGAGCGCCTCGGCGAACTCGCGGGCCTGGGCGAGGTCCGGGGTGCCGGTCTCCACCCAGATCAGGTCCGCATACGGGGCGAAGGCCAGGCCGCGGGAGATCACCGGCGCCATGCCGGGCTCGACCCGGTAGAAGCCCTCGGCGGTGCGCTCGCCGGTGCAGAACCGAGCGTCGCGCTCGTCGACGTCGCTGGTCAGCAGGTTGGCGGCGAGGGCGTCGGTGCGGGCCACGATCAGGGTCGGCACGTCGGCGATGTCGGCCGCCAGCCGGGCGGAGTTGAGGGTGCGCACGTGCTGGGCGGTGGGCACGAGCACCTTGCCGCCGAGGTGGCCGCACTTCTTCTCGGAGGCCAGCTGGTCCTCGTAGTGGATGCCCGCCGCGCCGGCCGCGATCATGCCCTTGGTGAGCTCGAAGGCGTTCAGCGGGCCGCCGAAGCCGGCCTCGGCGTCGGCCACGATCGGCACCAGCCAGTCCGGCCCGTCGTTGCCCTCGGCGGCGTCGATCTCGTCGGCGCGCAGCAGCGCGTTGTTGATCCTGCGCACCACCTGGGGGACCGAGTTGGCGGGGTAGAGGCTCTGGTCGGGATAGGTCTGCCCGGCCTGGTTGGCGTCGGCCGCGACCTGCCAGCCCGACAGGTAGATGGCCTGCAGCCCGGCCTTCACCATCTGCACGGCCTGCCCGCCGGTCAGCGCGCCGAGCGCGTGGATGTAGTCCTGCTCGTGCAGCTGCCGCCACAGCCGCTCGGCGCCGCGCCGGGCCAGGGTGTGCTCCTCGCGCACCGTGCCCGACAGCCGGACCACGTCGGCCGCCGTGTAACTGCGCTCGATGCCCGCCCACCGGGGATCGGACGCCCACCGGGCGGCCAGCGCCGCCGCGCGCTGCTCCTGCTGCTGCCGAACCGACTGAGTCATGGTGATCCACTCCAGGGATGCTTTGCGAAGGATGTGAGCTGCCTCTCACCGCAGGGCGAGTGGGCGGCCGGTCGACGCCGGGCGGCGGTGCGACACCGCGGGACGTGGTCGCCCGGGCAGCTCGGACCAAGGCTGTTGACCTGGGTCTTCGCGGTTGCCGTGTGTGCCTCCCGGCCGCACCACCGACTCTGGCAGCTCGCCCGGCCCCCGTCACCGATGGACCGCTGCCAACTTCTGCGAACGACCGGCCGCGAATCTGCGAAGGCTGCGAAGGTCTCCCCTGCGCTCTCCGGCTACGCTGCCCCACCACGTGGTCAGCACGTCGACCCACAGAAAGCGGGGAGTGACACGATGGGGAAGGCCTTCGCCGGCGCCCGGCTGCGCCGCCTGCGTGAGGAGCGCGGACTCAGCCAGGCCGCCCTCGCCAGGCTGCTCGAGCTCTCACCCAGCTACCTCAACCAGTTGGAGCACGACGCCCGCCCGCTCACGGTCCCCGTGCTGCTGCGCCTCACCGAGGCCTTCGGGGTGGAGGCCGGTTACTTCGCCCCGCCGGACAGCGCCCGGCTCACCGCCGAACTGCGCGACGCCCTCGGCGAGGAGCTGACGGCCGGCCGGATCGGCACCGGTGAGCTCGACGAACTGGCCACCCGCCTGCCCGCGGTGGCCCGGCTGCTGACGGACCTGGCCCGCGGTCGCCGGGACGCGGCCGAGCAACTCGCCGTCCTCGCCGGGGAGCGCGGTCCCGGGGTGGACGCCCGCACCCCGCACGAACAGGTCCGCGAGTTCTTCTACCGTCGCCGGAACTACCTCCACGAACTCGACACCGCAGCAGAGGAGTTGGCCGGGACGATCAAGCTGAAGCGCGGCGGGGTCCGGGAGGCCCTGGTCGAACGGCTCGCCACCACGCACCAGGTCCGGATCGCCACCGGAGGCGAACAGCTGCACCAGTACGACGAGCGGACGCGGACCCTGCGCCTGTCCGACCGGCTGCGCCCCGGTCAGCAGGCCTTCCGGATGGCCACCCAACTAGCCTACCTGGAACACGACTGCCTACTGTCCGAACTCGCCGCGCAGGACAGCCCGGAGGGATCCACCGCCTTCTCGCTGACGCGGATCGGCCTCGCCAACTACTTCGCCGCCGCCCTCGTCCTGCCCTATCGGGCGTTCCACGCGCAGGCGGAGTCCGCCCGCTACGACATCGAGCACCTCGCTGACCACTTCGGCGTCGGCTACGAGACCGTCTGCCACCGGCTCAGTACGCTCCAGCGCTCCGGCCTGCGCGGGGTGCCGTTCTCCTTCGTGCGCGTCGACCGGGCCGGGAACGTCTCCAAGCGACAGTCCGCCACGGCCTTCCACTTCTCCCGCACCGGCGGCACCTGCCCGCTGTGGAACGTCTACGACGCCTTTGCCGCGCCCGGCAAGGTCCACGTCCAGGTCGCCGCCATGCCCGACGGCCGCCGCTACCTGTGGACTGCCCGCGCCGTCACCCGCTCCCCGGGCGGTTGGGGCCGCCCGGGGAAGACCTTCGCCATCGGCCTCGGGTGCGAACTCCGCCACGCGGAAAGGCTTGTGTACTCGACGGGCCTCGACCTCGCCGACGAGGCCGCCGCGACCCCGATCGGTCTCGGCTGCAAGGTCTGCGAACGGCCGGCCTGCCCGCAGCGCTCCGCCCCGCCGATCGGCCGCCCGCTCGCCGTCGACGAGCACACCAGCACCTTCGTCCCGTACGCCGCGCTGCCGGATCCCCAGGGTTGAGGGCCCGGAGCGGTATTCCGGTGGACCATCCGCCTCGCGCTCTCCGCGAGGCCGATCCCGGTGCGGGAGACAGACGCGGTCGAGAAGCCCGGCGATGCACGGATCGCGGAGCACGCAGCGGACGGTTCGACCCTTCCGCGCGGCCGACACGACGCCGGTGACGCGCAGCAGCCGCAAGACTTGAGAGACCGCGGTGCCGCGAACACCGGTCGCGAGGGTGAGATCGGTAACGCAGATCGGGCCGGCATGGTGGATCGCGACGAGCAGGGCCGGACGGCTGGGGTCGGCCAGGAGTGCGAACCTCTCGGACAAGGCTCTCACATGCTCCCGGTCCCTGGTCGGCGTGGATTCCACCACCGTCCGGGCCCATCATGACGCTGCCGGTATGCACGTCGTCCACGACGGGATCTGGCTGAGGCAGTAGTCGGTGAACGCGTCGAAGCAGGACGGCAGGTCCGCCCGGTCGGGCAGCCAGTAGTTCATCTGCACGTAAACGTCCGTGTTGTAGCCGCCCATCCACTGGTCGGTCCCGTTGTGGTCCGTCCACAGCCCCTGCAGGTTGGTGGGCAGACTGCCGCGCGAGCCCGCGATGGTGAGGTAGCGGCCGAACTGGAGGTAGGCGGCTTCGAGCTCGGGACCGCGGCCGAGGTGCCGGCAACAGCGCGTACGACAACGACTGCGCCAACCGCGGATCGCCCCGCCGCCGGTTGCCTCTGCGTCCTGCCGCGGTCCCGTCTGGCTGCCGTGTGGTAACTGTCGAGGAGTTCGAGCTGGGGACTCTCGCTGGCTTCGGCGAGAGTCACTTCGAAGGGCCGGTCCCAGTCGGAGGCTGCTTCTGGTAGATCGGCTGTCTGATGTTTCCGAAGGAAGCGGGGAGTACATCTTCCGAGCTGAGGCGGCCACCGGCGTGGGAGTCGCGTTCGAGGACGGTGACGGTGTGGCCGGCGCGCTGGAGTCGCCATGCCGCTGCCAGGCCGGCGATGCCGGCGCCGACGACGATGACGTTCCGCGGGCGGGATCCCTGCGCCGTCACGGTGACTTTTTCCGTCGCGCCCCTGTACTGCCGGGACGGGTCACCGGTTTCCCGAAGACCGGCCGGGGGCACGGTGGTTCAGCAGATCGGCCACATACAGCGCCCGGCCGTCGCGGACCTCACCGGGACCGGCGTAGCGGGTCACCTCGAAGTGCCAGTCGAAGTTCCCCCGGGTGTGCGCCCGGTACGCCCGCGCCATCGCCAGGCCCTGCCCGGCCAGATCGTCGTCGATGCCGGCAGCCGCCGGCTGGGCGGGCAACTGCCGCTCGGCGGTGACGAACTGCTCGATGCACTCGGTCAGCAGCGCATTGACCCTCTCGCACGCCTCGCCCACGCCCACGCGCTCGTGGTGCGCGGTCAGGGCGACGGCGTTGTGGACGTAGCCCACCGGCCGCTCCTTGTTCAGCGAGATGACGTCGTTGAACAGCCCCTGGTGCTGCGCCGAGGCGCTGCGCATGCCCCTGAGAGCGGGCAGGCGGTGGACGCTTTCGGGCAGGTCGATCCCGGCGGCCGCCTCCGACAGGAGGAAGAACAGGTGCTCGGCGCTGCTGAGTTCGCGGTGGAGGCGGTACTCGGCCGGGCTCTGGTAGCGGGAGGTTGCTCGGTCCAGGGTCTCGGTGTAGTAGGTCCACAGCCAGCCGGTGGCCCAGCTCAGGAAGTTCGCCCGCCACCGTCGCGACCGGCCCTCGGAGAGGCGGGGCCACAGGTCGGCTGCGGCCGCTTCCAGCGGCTGGTCGCAGGGGCGTCCGTCGAATGCGTCCAGGATGCCCTGCACGCTCCTGCGGCACCATGGCGCGTCCCGCCCGGCGGGGCCGTCGTCGAACTGCTCATCCACACTCCAGGCCCATGCCATGAACTGCGTCAGCAGCGGCATCGACTCCGGTGCCGCGTAGGGGTGGTAGCGGGCCGAGATGAGGTCGATGCGCAACTGCTCCAGCGGGCTGCGGGAGGACTCGGAGGTGAACAGCCCGAACGTGTCGATCCACTCCCACAACGGGGCGACGGCAGCCTGCTGACCCGGATTGGGCTTGACTTGCGGGAACGGCATGAAGAACCGCGGCAGCTCCGGCGGGCCCGCCGCCTCTGCGCGCTGGCGCTGGTCCGCACCGGTTGTCTCGGGGGCTTCGTCACTCATGGTGAACACCAGGCGGATCGGTGTGGCGGACGTCGCCACGCGGGATGCGACCCGCTCCACGGGAAGTGTCAGAACGCCGATCGCTGATCGCAAGTGGGTGGGCGGAAACGGTCGCAGACGGACGCTGGTGACTCAGCCGAGCCGCGATGATGTGGCGAGGTGCCGGTTCACCGAACACCGCGGTGCGGGCCGTGGTCCGTGGTTCCCGGATCGGCTGCGGAGGCCCGCCCGTGGCTTCGTGCCGTACGCCGTACTCGGCTCGATGAGATGTGCTTCCCCGAGGGCTTCGAGGTGGCGCTGTGTCCCACGCTCCGCATGCTCGACAGCCGATGCCGATACTCGGAAGGGCCTTTTCCGCAGGCTCGTTGGCATCTCGCATGACCTGTCAACGGCGCCTGTCACGCGTCGAGTGCGGAGGCGAGTGTCGACAGGGGTGCTTCGGGGTGGGCGAAGGGGGACTCCGGCTCGGGGGTGCGGCGGACCCGGCCGCCGCACCCGACTGGCAAACACCCAGGTCAGCGCGCGTTTCCCCGGGGCTTGAGGGGGATGCCCGGGAGCTCCGGGGCGGGGAGGCGGTCGCCGGGGTAGCCGTCGACGGCGCCGAAGCGGTCGGAGGCGGCCTGCCACTCCTCGCGGGCCTGGGCGATGTCCTCGTGGGAGCGCCCGATGAAGTTCCACCACATGACGATCCGCTCCTCGAAGGGCGTGCCGCCGAGGAGGACGAGCCGGGCGTCGGTGTCGCCGGTGTTGGTGAGGGTGAGGGTGGTGCGGCCGGGGGCGGTGTAGCCGAGTTCGGCCGGGCACAGCGGGGTGTCGAGGAGGCGGATGTCGCCGCTGTCGACGAGCAGGCCGTGTTCGAAGGCGGGGTCGACGGCGAGGGTGACGGTGGCGTGCGGGTGGAGGGTCAGTTCGGCGCCGAGCAGCGGGGTGAAGGTGGGGACGGGGGAGGTGTCGCCGGCGAGGGTGCCGAGGAAGACCCGGGCCTCGCCGCCGTCGAGGGTGACCGGGCCGGGGACGTGGTGGTGGAAGTCGCGTCCGGTGTGCCGGTGTTCCTCGGGCAGGGCGACCCACAGCTGGACGCCGTGCAGGACGGTGGTGGCCGGGGTGGAGACCTCGGAGTGGGCGATGCCGCGGCCGGAGGTCATCAGGTTGACCTCGCCGGGCCGGACGTAGGCGTGGACGCCGAGGCTGTCCCGGTGTTCGATCTCGCCGGTGAACAGCCAGCTCACGGTCTGCAATCCGGTGTGGGGGTGCGGGGCGACGTCCATGCCGCCGGTGGTGGCGACGTCGTCGGGTCCGTAGTGGTCGACGAAGCACCAGGCGCCGATGGTGCTGCGGGAGCGCTGCGGCAGGGTGCGGCGTACGGTCATCGCGCGCGGGCCGCCGAGGGGCACGTCCCGGGCGGGCAGGACCTCGACTCGCGGGCCGGTGGCGGGCGTGTCGACGCGGTCGGTCTCGGCGGTGCTCACGGTGGGGTCCCTCCCGGGTGTCCAGTGGTGCCAATTAGTTCTATATTCAACTATCATGCCATGGCAGAGTGGCCGGCGACAGCTGTGATCAGCCTAAGGAGTCCAGGTGAGTGATGTGACGGTGGTCCCGACGGACCGGCGGGTGTTCATCGACAAGCAGAGCCCCCGGGCGTACCAGGCACTGCTGGCCGCCGCCGAGGCGGCCCGCGAGGTCGCGGCCGAGGCCGGACTGGACCGGCGGCTGATCGAACTGGTCAACCTCCGCGTGTCGCAGATCAACGGCTGCGCCTACTGCCTGCACGTGCACACCAGGGCCGCGATCCGCGAGGGCGAGACCACCCAGCGCCTGGGCGTGCTCCCGGCCTGGCGCGACACCGAGGTGTTCAGCGACCGGGAGCGCGCCGCGCTCGGACTGGCCGAGGCGACCACCTCCCCGGCGGACGCGGCGCTCCAGGAGGCCGCGTACGGCGCGGCGCGCGCGGTGCTGAGCGACGAGGAGATCTCCGCGGCGGTCTGGGTGTCGATCACCATCAACGCCTTCAACCGGGTCTCCATCCTGAGCAAGCACCCGGTCCGCCCGGTCGCGGCCCGGTAGCGGGTCCGCCGCGCGGCCCCGGCGGGGCCGGGAACCGCCGCGCCCACTGCCACCGCCGCCCTCGGCGCCCCCGCAGGGCCTCCGTCTTCCGGCGGAGGCCCTCCGTTGGTGGGCGTACGGCCGACTCCTCCCGGCGGAGGATGACGGGCCGTCAACGCGGCGGCGAGGCTGGGCGGCGGAGGCGAGGAACTGCTCGCCGACGGCGAAGGTGGGGTCGCATGGCACGTCGTACGCTTTCCGCGCTGGTGGGGGCGGTCTGTCTGGCACTGGCCGGGCCGGTGGTCTCGGCGGGTGCGGCCGAGGCCGCCGACGGGCGGCCGGGCCCGGGGGACCCGCGGGCGGCGGCCCTGCGGGCGGTGACCGGCGCCGGCGCGGTCGCGGCGATCGCCGAGGTCAGGGACGGGAAGGGGGTCTGGCGCGGAGCGTCCGGCGTCTCCGACCTCGCCACCGGCGCGCCGGCCCGCGCGGACGGGCGGTTCCGCGCCGGCAGCGTCACCAAGGTGTTCACCGCCACCACCGTGCTCCAGCTGGTCGGGGAGGGGCGGATCGGCCTGGACGACCCGGTCGAGCGGTACCTGCCCGGACTGGTCCCGAACGGCGACCACATCACGGTCCGTCAACTGCTGAGCCACCGCTCCGGCCTCTGGGACTCCACCAACGAGAAGGGCGGGGTCTTCCCCGACTGGACGGACCCGGCGGTGGTCCGGGCCTGGTTCGACCAGGGCGGCCTGACCCGGCCCATCACCCCGGCCCAGGTCGTGGCCTCCTCGGTGGCGCACCCGCCCGTCTTCGCGCCGGACGCCACGTTCGGCTACTCCAACGTCAACTACACGCTGCTCGGCATGATCATCGAGAAGGTGACCGGGCGCGGCTACGCCCAGGAGATCACCGCGCGCGTCCTGCGCCCGCTCGGTCTCACCGGCACGTACTTCCCGGGCACGGCCACGGACATCCGGGGCCCGCACGCGCACGGCTACCTGACGCTGCCCGAGGGCCCCGGTCCGGAGGACGTCAGCGACCGGGACGTCACGGTGGCGAGCCTGACCTGGGCGAACTCGGCGGGCGAGCTGATCTCCACCCCGGGCGACCTGAACCGCTTCGACAAGGCCCTGCTGGACGGCCGGCTGCTGCCGCCGGCGCTGCTGAAGGAGATGACCGCGACCAGGCCGATCGTGGTCGACGGCGTGCCGTCCGCGCTGGGCTACGGCCTCGGGCTGGCCCGCTGGGAGCTCTCCTGCGGCCCGGTCTACGGGCACGACGGCTCGGTGCCCGGGTACGGCACCCAGATGTGGTCCTCGGGCGACCGGCAGATGACGCTGTCCGTCACGCCGCGCGGTGACGGGCAGCAGCACCTCGGACAGCTGGTGGCGGAGTTCGACTTCATGGAGCAGGCCTTCTGCGGCACCGGGCCGGGGCCGAAGCCGGGAGTGAAGCCCGGGGTGAAGCCGGGGCCGGAGCTGGGTGTGGCGCAGGGGCCGGCGGCCGTGGCACCGAAGCTCGGCTGACCGCCCGCCCGCCGTCCGGCGAGGACGCTCCCCAGCCCGCCGCCCGGCGGGTTCGCCGCTCCGGCTCGTCCGCGTTGGTCCTCGACCGCGCGGGCGGGCCGGAGCGGTGCCGTTTCCGGCGCCCGCCGCCCGGTGGAGCCGGTCCGCCCGGCGGGCTTCAGGCCGTGCGGCGCTGCTCGGCCAGGTAGTCGTGGACGGGCGTGGCGGGGGCGAGGGTGAGGTCGGTGAGGATGTGGCTGGCCGAGACGACCTCCAGGACCGGCAGGTCGGCCAGCGGTGCCATGACGTGCGCGGACAGCTGGAGCCGGGCGGGGCCGGTCCAGGCCTCCTTGACGGTGACGTCCGTGATCCGGGTCCGGACCAGGTCGCAGACCCGCAGGCCGCCGGTGTAGTCGGGGACGATCTTCACCCCGTACGTGGGCACGGTGATCTGCTCGCGGGCCTCGGCCGGGTCCATCGGCTGCCACTTGTAGGCCATGGTCGCGGTGGCGACCCGCTGGCTGCCGTGGTCGAGGGTGCCGATCAGGGTGCCGGCCTCGGTGAACAGCCGGGGGCTGCCCATCACCTTCGGGTAGGCGCTCAGCTCGCGGCCGGCGGCGGTGGCGGCGAAGTTGTCGAGGTACATGGCGTGCAGGTACTCGCCGTGCTCCCTGCCGTACCGGACCGGGACGACCTGCCCGGCCTCGACGTACGGGCCGAAGCCGTCGACCTCGCCCATCTTCATGACCTCGAAGCGGACCAGCGGCTCGTCGATCTCCAGCGGCTCCGGGACGACCGCGCGCAGCGCCTCGGGGTCGGTGCGGTAGACGACGTTCAGGTACTCGCGGTCGGTGAAGCGGGTGGCGCGGGGCGGGTAGACGGGGGCGGTCAGCGGGGTGGCGGCGTGGCGGAGGACCTGGTCGGGGCGCATGGGGGGCTCCTTCTCGGCGGCGGGTTGCTTGGTCTCCTCAAACGGATACCATGTGTATCGGATACACCATGCATCCGATTGGGCTGTGGTGCAACCGCGCCGAAACCCCGTACGGACGCCCCGTACGGGAGGCCCGCGCGGCACGGCCCCTCGGAACGCGGCACAACCAAGGAAGTGATCTCGATGCCGTTCACCGTCCCCAACCCCGCCGGCCGCCCCGTCGCCGTCGTCGGAGCCGGCACCCTCGGGCGCCGCATCGCCCTGATGTTCGCCACCGGCGGCGGGGAGGTCCGGATCTACGACCCCTCGGCCGAGCAGCTCGCGGCCGCCCGCGCGTACGTCGAGGAGCAACTGCCCGCCGTCGCCGCCGCGGTGGGCGGGGGAGAGCCGGGCACCGTCGCCGTCGGCGACGACCTCGCCGAGGTGCTGCGCGGCGCCTGGCTGGTGATCGAGGCGGTGCCCGAGCGCCCGGAGCTCAAGCAGCGGGTCTTCGCCGACCTCGACCGCACCGCCGATCCGGACGCGATCCTCGGCAGCAACTCCTCGTCCTACCCGACCAGCCGCTTCGTCGACTGCGTGCGGGAGCCCGAGCGCCTGGTCAACATCCACTTCTACATGCCGCCCACCCAGAACGCGGTGGACGTGATGTCCAGCGGGCGCACCGACCGGGCCGTCATCGACCTGCTGCTGGCCGAACTGCCGCGCCACGGGGTGTTCCCGTTCGAGGCGCGCAAGGAGAGCACCGGCTTCATCTTCAACCGCGTCTGGGCGGCCATCAAGCGCGAGTCGCTCGCCGTGGTCGCCGAAGGCGTCGCCACGGCCGAGGAGGTGGACGCCATGTGGTCCGTCAACACCGGCCTGCGCGGCGGCCCGTTCCGCGCGATGGACCAGGTCGGCCTGGACGTCGTGCTCGACATCGAGGAGCACTACGCCGCCGAGCGCCCGGGCCTGCCCACCGGCCCGCGCGAGCTGCTGGAGGAGTACGTCCAGGCCGGCCGGCTCGGCGTCAAGACCGGGCGGGGCTTCTACGACTACGGCACGGGCGGGGGCACGGCCGCGGCCTGAGACGGCGTCGGCGGGCGCGGGCCGGGGGGCCGAGCCGGGCGGCGGGCGGCGGGTGGCTGGGAGCGGGTCCGGAAAACCGGTGGCACCCGCTCCCACCTGCGGTGAGAATGCACCGGTGATCCCCTCGCCGCTGTCTCCCGTCCAGGACCCCCGCGCGTGGTCGGTCGCCCCCGACTACCCGGGCATGCGGGACCTGGTTGCCGGGCTTGAGGTGCCGGCCGGAGCCGCGAGGGGCGTCATGAGCGCCCTGGAGACCTCCCGGGAGCTCATCCGGCACTCCTACTTCCGGTACGAGTTCGCCACCGCCGCCGTCACCCACGCGCTGCTCGCCCTGGAACAGGTCCTCGTGGCACGGCTGTCCGTCGAGGAGCCGCTCCGGGAGCTGATCGGGCGGGCCACCGCCGAAGGGCTCCTCGGGGCGGAGCCCGCCGCCGCACTCGACGACAGTCTGTGGCTGCGCGACGCGCTCGCCCGGGGCACGGTGGCGAGCGACACGGTGTACCCGAGCCGGGCCGTCGAGCTGGTGCGCGCCGTCTTCGACGCCGTGTCCGCGCTCCTTCCGGCCGTGACGGCGGGTGCGGCGGATGCGACGGCGGGTACGGCGGCGACGGAGCGGGCCGGGGCGGCTGAGCCGGCCCGCGGAACCGCGGACGGGGAACCGCTCCCGGACCGGCTGACCGGGCTCTGGGAGGAACACCAGAGGGCCCCGTTCCCCAGGAGCTTCGTCATGGTGGAGATCGCGGGGGTGGACCTGACCGGCCTGGACGACGCCGTCTGCAGCGCCGTGTACCGGGAGTGGGACGGCGAGTTCGACAGCCGCAGCATCTCCGACCTCTGGTACCGCATCGCCGACCTCGACAAGGTCGTGCCGCTGATCGAGGAGCAGTACTGCCGCGAGTACTTCGCCAGGCTCCGGACACTGGCCGGGCTGGTGGCGGCCCGCCACCTGCCGCCCGCGACCTGAGCGCCGTCGTCGCTGCGCCGCCCTGAGCGCGCGTCCGCCCAGCCTCCGCCCGCCAGACGTCCCGGCCGACCACCGCCCGGCGCCTCGGCCGTCCCCTCGCCCGCCCGTAGACTGGGCCGCGCCGCCCCGGCGGCACCGTCGAGCGAAGAACGAGAGCCGAGGACCGCAGTTCGTGCCCAAGTCACCCACGAAGCGGCGCCCGCTGACCGTCGCCGCCCTGAACGACAGCGCCCTCGCACTGTTCGTCGAACACGGCTTCCACGCCACCTCGATCCGTGACATCGTCGCCCGCGCCGGGCTGACCCGCGGCGCGTTCTACTCCAACTACCAGGACAAGGAAGAGCTCTTCCTCGCCCTCTACGACCAGCAGATCGACAAGCTGCTCGACGACCTGCGGGCCGCCTTCGCGGACACCGGGCCCGGGCCGGACCTCCCGTCCCGGCTGCTGCGGGAACTGGCCGACCGGCGGCAGGAGGACGAGGGCTGGTTCCTGCTCTCGATGGAGTTCACCCTGCACGCGGCCCGGCACCCGGAGGTCGCCCGGAGCCTGGCCGAGCACGAGGCCCGGCTGGTCGACGGGCTGATGGAGCTCATCGAGCAGACGCCGGAGCACACCTCGCGGGTCCGCCCGCGCGACCTCGCCCGGCTGCTGGTCATCCTGCACGAGGGCGCCACCGCGATGCGGCTCACCGAGGAGGCGCGGGGCGAGCTCGCCGAGTTCCCGGAGGAACTCCTCCACCAGGTGGTGGACGGGCTGTTCCACGCCGGTGCCCGCTGAACGGGCCATGCGCGGCCATGCGCGGCCGGGCGCGGGTTCCGCGCGGGCCGCGCACGGGGTACGGAACCCCGCGGGGAACCCCGCGCGGTGACCCGGGTGGGTACGGTCGTCCCACACGCATCATCGGAGAGGGGAGCGGGCCATGTCGGGAGCCGAAGAGGACTCGGAGACGGTGCTGACCACCGAACGGCTGGTGGTGCGGCAGTGGACCATGTCCACGGCCGATCAGGAGCGCGCCCTCGACATCTACTCCCGCTGGGAGGTCGCCCGGTGGCTCGGCCGGGAACCGCGTGTCATGACCGGGCCCGAGGAGGCCCGGGCCTTCATCGAGCGCTCGCGGAAGCGGTCCGTCGACCCGCGCTACGGTGCCTGGGCGATCGAACGGCGGGACACCGGCGTGGTCGCGGGCACGGTCCTGCTGGTGCCGCTGCCGGACGGGGACGGGGAGGTCGAGGTCGGCTGGCACCTCCACCCCGACAGTTGGGGCCAGGGCATCGCCACCGAGGCCGCCAGGGCCGTCCTGGCCAAGGGCTTCGCCGACGGCCTGACCGAGATCCGGGCCGTCCTGGCTCCGGACAACGCCCGGTCGGCGGCGGTCTGCCGGCGCCTGGGGATGACCGGCACCGGGCTGACCGACCGGTGGTACGGCCGGGAACTGGCGGAGTTCCGCATCGACCGGGACGGTGCGGGCGCGACGGAGGCGGTGGACGCCGCGGGCGCGGGGAGCGTGGCCGATGTGACCCTCAACCTCTGGCGCCGCCCGCTCGGCGAGGTGCCGGCCGAGGTCTGGGACCGCACCGAGCTGACCGTGCTCATCCTCGCCGAGACCGGGATCCGCGAACTCCCGCCCCGCATCGGCCGGTTGACCGGGCTGCGGACCCTCGACCTGGGGCACAACCGGCTCGCCGCGCTGCCCGTCGAGCTCTTCGGCCTCACCGGACTCGGGGACTTCCTCTACCTGCACGACAACGAGCTGACCTCCCTGCCCGAGGAGCTCGGGCGGCTCACCGCGCTGCGCTACCTCAACGTGGGCGAGAACCGGCTCGCCGAACTCCCCTCCAACGTCGGCCGGTTGGCCTCACTGGTCGAGCTGCGCGCGCAGCACAACCGGCTCACCGCCCTGCCGGAGTCGATCGGCGAGCTCGGCGAGCTGCGCGAACTCTGGCTGCGCGGGAACGAGTTGACCGGCCTGCCGGACTCGGTCGGCCGGCTCGCCGAACTGCGCGAGCTGGAACTCCGGGAGAACGCCCTCACCGAACTGCCCGCCGCGCTCGCCGGGCTTCCCCGGCTGCGCCGACTCGACCTGCGCGGCAACCGGATCACCGAACTGCCCGAGTGGCTGGCCGATCCGGGCGCGCTGCCCGCGCTGGAGAAGCTGGACCTGCGGTGGAACGAGGCGCGGCCCTCGGCCCGGCTGCTGGCGGCACTGGCCGCGCGAGGCTGCGTCACGCTGTTCTGAACCCGGCGGACGGGCCCCGGAAAAGGATCGGCGCCCGCCGGTCCGCAACTGCTACCGTGGAAGGCATGAAGCGCGCTGCACTCGCCACGACGACGCCGGAGAGAGTCCCGGCGCGCTGACTGCTGACCTAGTCCGAAGCCCCGGGGCGAGTGCCCCGGGGCTTCGCCGTTCCCCGGACCCACTCGCCCACAGACCCGAGTGGAGACCGCCCTCATGCACGACCACCAGCCGCACGACCAGTCCTCGCCCACCCCGGCAGCCCATGCCCACCCGGCGCACGACCACCGCAGGCTCGGCCGCGAACTCGACCTGTTCGACACCGACCCGCTGATGGGCTCCGGCCTGCCGTACTGGCTCCCCGACGGCGCCGCGATCCGGCACTCCCTGGAGGAGTTCATCCGCGGCCGCGAGCGCCGGGCCGGCTACCGCCACGTCTACTCCCCGGTGCTCGGCAAGCGCGAGCTGTACGAGATCTCCGGCCACTGGGCGCACTACCGGGAGGACATGTTCCCGCCCATGGAGCTGGGCTCCGAGGAGATGGTGCTGCGCCCCAGTCTCTGTCCGCACCACGCGCTGATCTACCGCTCACGCTCCCACAGCTACCGGGACCTGCCTCTGCGCATGGCCGAGTTGGGCGGCATGTACCGTTCCGAGCTGTCCGGGGTGCTGGGTGGGCTGACCAGGGTCCGGGCGATCCAGCTGAACGACGCCCACATCTTCTGCACCCCGGAGCAGGCGGCCGACGAGGCCGTCGCCGCACTGGAGTTGATCCGCGAGGCACACCGGGCGCTCGGCGTCGTCCCCGTCCGCTACCGCCTCTCGCTGCCCGGCTCGGGCGGCAAGTACGTGGCGGATCCGGCACTCTGGGAGCGCGCGGTCGCCCTGCTCACCGAGGTGCTGGAGCGTTCCGGCGTGCCGTTCGAGGCGGCGGAGGGCGAGGCGGCGTTCTACGGGCCCAAGATCGACGTGCAGATCGCCGACGGCGCCGGGCGCGAGTTCACCCTCTCCACCGTGCAGATCGACTTCCATCAGCCGGAGCGGTTCGACCTGCGGTACGTCGGCGCGGACGGTGCCAAGCACCGGCCGGTGATGGTGCACCGCAGCGTAGTCCTCGCGGTACACGACGACGGCGAGCGGGAGGCTGCCGCCGATGGCCTTGGAGAGGACCATCGCGTCCGGGACGATGCCGCTGTGCTCGATCGCCCACATCGCGCCGGTGCGGCCGACTCCGGTCTGCACCTCGTCGACGATCATCGGGATGCCTCGCTCGGCGGTGATCCGGCGCATCGCGCGCAGCCAGCCGTCGGGCGCGGGGACGACCCCGCCCTCGCCCTGGACGGCTTCCAGGATCATCGCGGCGGGCGCCACCACGCCGCCCGAGGGGTCGTCCAGCAGCCGTTCCACGTAGGTCTCGGCGAGGTCGGTGCCCGCCGCGCCACCGACCCCGAACGGGCAGCGGTAGCCGTACGGGTAGGGCAGCCGGGCGACCTCACCGCCGCTCGGCAGCGGTTCCTTGACGGCGACGTTGCCGGTGAGCGCCAGGGCGCCGGCGGTCATTCCGTGGTAGGCGCCGGTGAAGGCCAGCGCGCCGGACCGGCCGGTGGCGGTCTGCATCAGCTTGAGCGCGGCCTCGACGGCGTCCGTCCCGGCCGGTCCGCAGAAGTGCACCCGGGCCCGGGCGGCGAACTCGGCCGGCAGGCTCTCGAACAGCGCGCTGGTGAAGTCGTCCTTCTCGGCGGTGGCGAGGTCGAGCAGGTGCAGGGGGGCGCCGCTGTCGAGGGTGCGGCGGATCGCCTCCAGCACCACCGGGTGGTTGTGGCCGAGGGCGAGCGTGCCGGCGCCGGAGAGGCAGTCCAGGTAGCGCCGTCCGTCGGCGCCCTCGACGGTCATGCCGTGGGCGCGGACCGGGACGATCGGGAAGGAGCGGGCGTAGGTTCTGGCGGCGGACTCGCGGACGCGCTGACGGCGCAGGATGGCCTCACCGGCTGCCGGGGCTCCGGAGGCGGCCTGGACGGGTACGGCTGCGAGCGACACGAGAAACCCCCAGGGGAAGTTAGGTTAGCCTAACTTTACTGCCCTTGACCTGCTGGAACGCCCCGGGGGTCGCAGAACCACCCGGGCGAGTGAACCTCCCCCGGTTCCGCCAACGAGCGTCGCGCGAGAAGGTAACGGCCCGGTCCCCGAAACCCCTCAGGACCGGCCCCTCCACCGATAACAGAGCTCCGGCCGTCCGACGCTCCCGTACTGCGGCTCCCGCACCGCGCACCCCGTCTCCACCAGGTGCTCCAGGTAGCGCCGCGCGGTGATCCGCGAGACCCCGGCCGCCGCCCCCGCGGCCGCCGCCGACAGCCCGGTGGCCGCCCCCCGCAGGACCGAGGCGACGGTGTCCAGGGTGGGCGCGCTCAGCCCCTTGGGCAGGGTGCTGCGCTCCGGTGTGCGAAGCAGGGCGAGCGCCTGGTCGACCTCCTCCTGGCCGGTCGCCTCGCCGGTGCGTCCGAGGCTGTCGCGGTAGCGGGCGTACCGTTCCAGGCGGTCGTGCAGGGCGGCCGCGCTGAACGGCTTCAGCAGGTACTGCACGACACCCGCCGACACCGCCTGCCGGACCATGGCGAGGTCGCGCGCCGAGGTCACCGCGATGACGTCGGTCCCGTGGCCGGCCGCGCGCAGCGTGCGGCAGAGCTGGAGCCCGTGGCCGTCCGGCAGGTAGAGGTCGAGCAGGGTGAGGTCGACGGGCGTCCCGGCGGCGCGGGCCCGCTCCAGGAAGCGGAGCGCTTCGGCACAGCTGTGGACCGTCCCGGCGACGCGGAAGCCGGGCTCCCGCCCGACGTACAGGGTGTGCGCGGCCGCGGCCACCGGGTCGTCCTCGACCACCAGGACGGCGATGCCCGCACCGGCGGCGGTGTCGGCGGCGCCGCTCACAGCCCGGCCCCTTCCCGCTCTCGACCGGCGGACCCGCCGGGACGGCCGGCGGGTCCGCCCGGCTCTGCCGCCCCTGCCGATCCTCCCGGCTCACCGGGCTCACCGGGCTCACCGCCGGGCCCTCCCGGCCGCCCTGCCAGCGGCAGCCGCACCGTGAGCACCGCCCCGCGGTCGCGTCCGACCTCGACGGTGCCGCCGTGGCGCCGGGCGGCCTGGGCGACCAGCGCCAGCCCGAGCCCGTGCCCGCGGCCGTCCCGCTTGGTGCTCCAGCCGCGCCGGAACACGTCCTCGACCGCGCCCGGGTCTATCCCCGCGCCGGTGTCGGCGACCCGCAGCAGCAGGCAGTCGCCGGACGGCCCCGCGCCGCCGCCGTCGGGGCGGCCCCGGTCGTCGGCGTCCCGGCCCCCGGCGTCCCGGTCGTCCGCGATCCTCGCCGTGACGGTGACCTCCGGCGGGACGGGGCTCTCGGCCGCGCCGGCGATGGCGGCGTCCACGGCGTTGTCGATCAGGTTGCCGAGCACGGTGATCAGGTCGCGGGAGCCGAGCCCGGGCGGCAGCACCCCGTCGTCGATCCGGCTGTCCTCGGTGAGCGTCAACTCCACACCCCGTTCGGCGGCTTGGGCCGCCTTGCCGAGCAGCAGCGCGGCCAGCACCGGCTCGCTCACCGCCGCGACCACCCGGTCGGTGAGCTGCTGGGCGAGTTCGAGCTCGGCGGTGGCGAACTCCACCGCCTGTTCGTGGCGGCCGAGTTCGATCAGCGATACCACCGCGTGCAGCCGGTTGGCGGCCTCGTGCGCCTGCGCGCCGAGCGCCTCGGTGAAGCCGCGGACCGAGTCCAACTCGCCGCTCAGCGACTGGAGTTCGGTATGGTCACGAAGGGTGATCACCCGGCCGAGACCGGTACCGGTTCCGATGGTGGAGGTGTTCAGCACCACGACCCGTTCGGCGGTCAGGTGCACCTCGTCCCGGACCGGGTCCGCCCGCAGAACGGCCGCCACCAGCGCCTCCGGAAGGGCGAGCTCCGCCACCGGGCGACCATCCAAGTCGCCTTCCAGGCCGAGCAGTTCACGGGCGGCATCGTTGCACAGCACCACCCGGTGCGAGCGGTCCAGCAGGACCAGCCCCTCGCGCACCGCGTGCAGGGTCGCCTGGTGGTACTCGTAGAGGTGGCTCAGCTCGTCCGGCCCCATCCCGTGGGTGTGCCGCCGCAGCCGGGAGTTGGCGAGGTAGGTGCCGACGCCACCGAGCGCGAGCGCGGCGACCGCCACCCCGACCAGGGCGAGCAGCGGACCGCTCAGCTGCGCGGAGATCGACTGCACCGTGAGGCCCGCGCTGACCAGCGCCACCACCCGGTGCCGGTCGTCCAGGACGGGGGTGACCACCCGCACCGAGGGGCCGAGCGTGCCGGTGTACGTCTCGCTGCGGGTCTGCCCGGCGAGCGCCCAGTCGATGTGGCCGAGGTAGAGCCGGCCGATCTGCTCGGGCAGCGGATGGGTCCAGCGCACGCCCTCGGTGTCCATGACGGTGATGAAGGAGACCCCGGTGTCGGCCCGCACCTGCTCGACGTACGGCTGGAGCACCGCGGTCGGGTCCGGGTCGCCGACGGCCGCCCGCACGGACGGCGAGTCCGCGACGGCGTGCGCGACCGCGGTGACCTGGCGGCGGGCGGAGTCCTCGGCGCGGTCGGCGGTGAAGAGGTACGCGAGCACCGCGCCGCCGGCGACCACGGCGGCGACGATCACCACCTGGACGACGAACAGCTGCCCGGCCAGGCTGCGGACCAGCCGCCGGGGCAGGCGTCGAGGCAGGCCTCGGGCCGGGCGCCCGGGCCCGCGGCCCGTCGGCCGGTGCGAACGGCGGCGCGGGGCGGTGGGGGCGGTGCGCTCGGACATGCCTGCCAGTGTGCACCACGCTCCGGGACACCCCCGGGGCCCGTCCGGCCACCGCCTCCGGGACCCGTCCGGCCCGCACCGCCGGCCCGCACTGTTCGCGGGCCGGGCATCGGGGCCGCCCGCACGGTTCATGAACTCTATGAACGCAAACGTGACCTGCGTCACCTCCGGGCCCATAGTCGGAGCGGCCCATCCCCCCGGGGCCACCAGGACTGCACGGCAAGGGAGCCGCAGATGTCGATCGCTGGAGCCGCCGCGGCGGCGGGACCCAGACGCAAGGACCGGACCCACTACCTCTACATCGCCGTGATCGCCGCGGTGGTCGCGGGTGTGGTGGTCGGCCTGGCCGCCCCCGGTTTCGCCGTGGAGCTGAAGCCGGTCGGCACGGGCTTCGTCAATCTGATCAAGATGATGATCAGCCCGGTAATCTTCTGCACCATCGTCCTGGGCATCGGCTCGGTGACCAAGGCCGCGAAGGTCGGCAAGGTCGGCGGCCTCGCCATCGGCTACTTCCTCGCCATGTCGACCGTCGCCCTGGCCATCGGCATGGTCGTCGGCAACCTCCTGGAGCCCGGCGGCGGCCTGCACCTGACCGCCGCGCTCGCCAAGTCCGGCCACGCCCAGGCGGCCGCCGGCGGCGCCCAGTCGACCACCGACTTCCTGCTCGGGATGATCCCCGAGACCCTGTTCTCCGCCCTCACCCAGGGCAAGGTGCTCCAGACCCTCCTGGTCGCCCTGCTCGCCGGCTTCGCGCTCCAGGCGATGGGCCCGGCCGGCACGCCGGTGCTGCGCGGGATCGAGCACCTCCAGCGGCTGGTCTTCCGGGTCATGTCGATGATCATGTGGGTCGCTCCGATCGGCGCCTTCGGGGCGATGGCCGCCGTGGTCGGCGCCACCGGCACCGCCGCGCTGAAGAGCCTGGCCGTCATCATGATCGGCTTCTACGTCACCTGCGCGCTGTTCGTCGTCGTGGTGCTGGGCGCGCTGCTGCGCCTGGTCGCCGGGGTCAACGTGTTCGCGCTGCTGAAGTACCTCGGCCGCGAGTTCCTGCTGATCCTCTCCACCTCCTCCTCGGAGAGCGCGTTGCCCCGCCTGATCGCCAAGATGGAGCACCTGGGCGTCAGCCGCCCGGTCGTCGGCATCACCGTGCCGACCGGCTACAGCTTCAACCTCGACGGCACCGCCATCTACCTGACCATGGCCTCGATCTTCATCTCCGAGGCGATGGACAAGCCGATGTCGCTCGGCGAGCAGCTCTCGCTGCTGGTCTTCATGGTGATCGCGAGCAAGGGCGCGGCCGGGGTCACCGGCGCCGGACTGGCCACCCTCGCGGGCGGGCTCCAGTCCCACAAACCCGCGCTGGTGGACGGGGTCGGCCTGATCGTCGGCATCGACCGCTTCATGTCCGAGGCCCGCGCGCTCACCAACTTCGCGGGCAATGCCGTCGCGACCGTGCTGATCGGGCACTGGACCGGCGAGATCGACGCCGAGCGCGCCCGACGGGTGCTGGCCGGCGAGCTGCCGTTCGACGAGCTGACGCTGGTCGACACCCACGCCGCGTCGGACGGCCCCACCGCGCCGGACGGCCCCACCGCCGACGCGCCCCAGGTCGTCCCCGCCCAGGGCACCGCCCCCGCCGGGGTCTGAGCCCGGCAGCACCCCCGCACTCCCCCGGTTCGGCGCCTCCCACCAACCCCCGGAAACGGCGCCGGACCGGGGGTCTTCGCGTCCTCGCGCTCAGGCCCGGGCGGCGTTCCCGGGCGTCCGACGTTCGCGGGCGTCCGACGTTCCTGGGCGTCCGACGCGCCCGGCCGACCGACGCGCCCGGCCGACCGACGCGCCCGGCCGACCGACGTTCCCGGCCGACCGACGCGCCCGGCCCGGAGGTCGGCTCGCGCGTCACAGCTCCTGCGAACCGCTGAGCACCCAGGCCACCCCGCTGGCCGGATCCTCCAGCGCGACGTGCAGGTGGTGCAGTCCGGCCGAGGGCTCCTGCCAGGTGAAGCAGCGCATCCGGGCCACCAGCGCGTTCACCTCGCCCCGCTCGACCCCGCCGACCCCCACCGGGCCCTCCGGGCTCTCCGGACCGTCCGGCCCACCGTCCGCCCCGGCCATCGCGGCCAGCGCCCGCCACAGCCCCAGCCTGCCGTGCGCAGAGCCCTGCGCCCGCCCCACCGCGGCGGACCGCACCAGCGCCGGGTAGACCAGCGTGAACGGCAGGTACCCGCCGACCACCCGCCGGTCGCGGGCCAGCAGGGCCGCCGCCGCGGGGGCCTGACCTCGGACGCAGGCCGTCGCCGCCCACGGCGCCAGCTCGCCCAGCCCCGTCAGCGCCCGGACGACCCGGGGCCCGTCCGGCCGACCGACCGACGGCGCCACCGGAGGCAGTTCCACCTCCCCCAGGCCCTCCCGACTGGCGGGCAGGGTCAGCAGCGCGCTGCGCGCTCCCCCGCCCGGCAGGTACTCGCGCACCCGGCCCGCCTCCTCCCATCCCGCCGCCTCCCACGGTTCCAGGCGCATCGGCACGCCCTCCGGGTCGGGCTCGGCCCCGAACGGGAGGTCCTCGCCGAGCAGCGCCCGGGTGTGTGCGACCAGCCGCCGCACCGGGCCCGGGCCGAGCAGCGGGGCCAGCCGCAGCCAGGAGTGCCGGGTCGCCAGCACCTCCCAGAGCGGGCCGGCGTCGTGGTCGTCCACGCCCGCGGCCGTCCCCGCGCCGCCGTCCCGGTCGAACAGCCGGACGGCCAGCTCGGGTGGCGCCGCGTAGGCGATCAGGTGGCCGAGCGGCGCCGTCAGCGCGGCCGCGGCCTCCTCGCCCGCCTCCGCGCTCGCGGCCGCCCGGCCCAGCCGGTAGGCGGCGAGCAGCTCGGACCAGCGGCCGTCCTCGGCCAGCGCGCGCAGGCGGTCGTCCCCGTACGTGATCACGTTTCGCAGGGTACGGGCCGGGGCGGCGCAGCAGCCGACTTGCCGTCGGTTCGGTGCGTCGGGGCGGCGGGCGTGCGCCCACCTCCGCCGCCTCTGGCCCGCCCGCGCCCCTGGTCACGCCCCCTTTCGCACCTGCCACCGCGTCGCTCCGTCGAGCCCCTCCTCCCATGCGCGCTCCCGCTCCCATCCGTGTTCGCGGTCGCATTCCCGGTCGTGCCCCCTTTCGCGCTCCCGTTCGCGCTCCTGCTGGAGGACGGCGCGCAGCCGGCCGTGGGCGCGGCGCCGGGTGACGGCCAGGGTGCTGCGGTGCAGGCCGAGCAGTTCGGCGGCCTCGTCGATGCTGTAGCCGTCGAGGTCCACCAGCACCACGGCACGGGCCTGCTTGGCGGTCAGGAAGCCCAGCAGGCGGAGCACCTCCCAGCGCGCCTGCAGCTCGGCCATCCCGCCGGCCCTGGGGTCGAGCGCCCCCCGGTCCCGCTCCCCGGCCTCGCCCGCCTCCGGCACCTCGGGCATCGGCACCCGCCGGCGCTCCCGGCGCCACTGGTCGCGCAGGATGTTCACCATGGTGGTGAACGCGTAGGCGTAAGGCTGCGGATGGCCGAGGAAGCGCTCCGGCCGACGGGCGATCCGGAGGTACGCGTCGTGGACGACGTCCCCGGCGCCGAGGGGACCACCGGCGAGGGCGGCCGCCGCCTGCTGGAGTCTGGGTAGAAGATCCGTGAACACCCGGTTGAATTCGGCCGATTGATCGTCGCTCCCGCTCGGATCGAATCCCCTTCCCCGTCCGCCGCCCGCACTTCGACCGCTGCGATCCGCCATGCCGCTCTCCCCGGAATCGGCACTCCGAGCACCCGGTTCGCGCTGGCCACACGGGACGCGGGCCAACCGGATGACTTGTGACACAGGTCACATCATAGTTCGTCGTCTCACCCTGCGCAGTCAATCGTGTGCAACACGTCACCGACCGCGCGGGAGGCGGGAATTCACACCACACGGACATCCCGGCGGCCGGAGCACCGCGCTCGACGAGAACCACTCAGCAAGGAGAACCACCGTGCGAGGCTGCATCACCAGGAAGATCGCCACGTTCGGACTGGCCGCCACGGCCGCCCTGGGCGTGCTCGGGACCACCGCCCCGCCGGCCGCCGCAGCGACGGTCCGGACCCGGACCGCCACTCCGGAGTCCACCGAGACCTGGAACACCGTCGCGTCCGCGACCTACCACTGCGTCATCACCGCCAACTACGGCTGGCGGTGGGAGGGCCACTGCAACGTCTACTCCGGGCGACTGCGCACCATCACCTACTGCGCCAACGGCACGTCCACCACCGGGCTGTGGATCGGCGCGCGACCGGAGGCCTGGGCGGTCTGGGGCAACTGCTCGGGATCCACCTGGACGCGGATCGTGTTCCAGTGGCACAGCTGAACCGCCGACCGTCTGACCGCTCGACCGCCGCCAGAACCGCCAGGAGCGCCAGAACCGCCGCCACGAGGGCCGCCAGGAGCGCCGCCCGGCTCTGACGGGTGACAGATGACAGCTGACAGATCTCGAAATCTGTCAGCTGTCATCTGTCATTTGCACACTGTCCGTCCGCCGGCGCCGCCCGCACGCCTCTTTCTCGGCCCACCACCTCGGCCGACCACCGCGACCCGCCCACCTCAGCCCACCGGCGTGACGTCCGCGAGCAGGCGGGCGGCGTGCACCCGGCCCGCGTGCTCGACCAGGTTGATCAGCACCTCCTTGCCCGAGGCCCGGCGGCGCGCGTCGCACAGCAGCACCGGCGTGCCCGCGTCCAGGTCCAGTGCGCGGGCGACCTCCTCCGGGCCGAACTCCCGCGTCCCGGAGAAGCGGTTCACCGCGACCACGAACGGGATGCCCCGGTGCTCGAAGAAGTCGACGGCCGGGAAACAGTCGGTCAACCTGCGGGTGTCGGCGAGCACCACCGCACCGAGCGCCCCCTGCGCCAGCTCGTCCCACAGGAACCAGAACCGGTCCTGCCCCGGCGTGCCGAACAGGTAGACCGCCAGCCCCTCGCGAATGGTGATCCGACCGAAGTCCATCGCCACCGTGGTGGTGGACTTCCGCTCCACGCCGTCCAGGTCGTCCGTCCCGCGCCCGGCCTCGGTCAGCCGCTCCTCGGTGCGCAGCGGGCGGATCTCACTGACCGCGCCGACCAGCGTCGTCTTGCCGACTCCGAAGCCGCCCGCCACCAGGATCTTGAGCGCGAGCACGGTGCCGTCGGGATCCTCGGCGCCGAAGGGGTCCGGCCCGCCGGACGGGTCGCGGGCGTCGTACCGGTCGGCCGGGTCCGGCCCGGTGGACGGGTCGAGGGGTTCGGACGGGTGGTCAGAGTGCGCGGAGTCCACGGATGACCTCCTGGAGGATGCGCTCGTCGGGGAGCAGGGCGGGCGGGACGGGACGGCGGACCCGGATGAGCCCGGCCGCCAGCAGGTCACCGAGCAGCACCCGCACGACGCCCACCGGCAGGTCGAGGTCGGCGGCCAGCTCGGCCACGGACAGGGGGTTGCCCCGGCACAGCGCGAGGATGTGCGCCTGCTCCGGGCCGACCGGCGGCTCCGGCACGTCCGGCGCGAGCGTCGGGTCGGGCAGCTCGGTGACCACCACGGCTATCAGGTCGAACTGCTGCTCCCCGGCCCCGGTGCGCCCGCGGGTCATCGCGTACGGGCGGACCAGCGGACCGGCCTCGTCGTCGTACCAGCGGGCCCGGTGGGCGGCCGCGAGCGGGTTGCGGGGCTGTCCGTCGGGTGCGGCCCTCGGGTGCTCGGGATGTCGCCCCCGGTGCGGGCGGGGCACCGGGCTCACCGGCCGCCCACCGCCCGTGGCGGGGCGCTCAGATGCTCGCCGACCCGGCGGACCAGCCGGGCCATCTCGTAGGCGATCAGGCCGAGGTCTGCCCGGGCGGTGGCGAACACGGCGAGGCAGGTGCCCTCGCCGGCCGCCGCGACCAGCAGGTAGCCGCCCTCCAACTCGACCATGGTCTGGCGGACTTCACCCGCGCCGAAGTGCCGGCCGGCGCCCTTGGCCAGGCTGTGGAAGCCGGAGGCGACGGCCGCCAGGTGCTCTCCGTCCTCCCGCGCCAGGCCGGCCGAGGTGCCCATGGCCAGGCCGTCGGCGGAGAGCATCACGGCGAAGCGGAGCTCGGGGGCGCGCTGGACCAGTTCGTCGAGGAGCCAGTTCAGCTCCCCCGCGCGGTGGGTGGTGGCGATCACGGACGCTCTCCTTCGGGTCGGGACGGGTGTTGGGGGTGACGCGCCCGCGGCGGCTGCGGAGGGTCGGCGGGCTGCCCGTCCCGCCGACGCTCCGGGGTCAGGCCGCGCGCCCATCCGCTCTGGAAGGCGGACATCGCCGCCCGGGCCTCCTCCGGGCTGCGGCCCGCGACACCGAGGCCGTCACCGGAGCCGGGCCCGGCCGGGGCAACGGCCGCCGCAGCCGCAGCCGTACGGCGGTGACCGTGCGCGGACGGGCGGGCCGGGGCCTCGCGCAGCTGCGGCATGAGGCTCGCCTGGCGGGTCCGGCGCGGCAACTCCTCGGGGCCCGGGTCGCCCCGGTGACCGCCGGGCCCGTGGCCCTCCGAGTCCGGTCCGGGCACCGGCTCCGATGGACGTTCCGTCCGGTGCGGCGCCGCGCCGTACGGCTGCGCCGGCCCGGACCGCGGACGGGCGGCCGCACCCGCGCCCCCGTCCGCAGCCGGACCGGCCGCCCGGGCCGCGGAGGCCCGGAAGGGCGTGCGGCGTACCGGCCCGGGGGCACTGCCCCGGACACCGAACGGCAGCAACGCCCCACCCTCCGGCGGCGGCCCACCCACCGCCGGAAACCCCTCACCCGCTCCGCCGCGCGGGTGCTCCCGGTGGCTCGGGTCACCGGTCGGATCACCGGTCGGGGTGCCGCCCGAGACACCCGCCGGCTCCTGCGCGTGGCCGTGCACCGGCGTGAACTCCCGCTCCGGGCCGCCGTACCGCACCCCCTCGGCGGTCCCGGACCCGGCCCAGGCCCCTGACTCGGTCCCGGACGCGGTCCCGGACTCGGTCCCGGACTCGGCGGACAGGGGTGCGACCGGCTCGCGGCCGTACCACACGCCCTCCTCCTCCTCCAGCCCGGCCTCCGTCCCCAACTCCGCGTCCAGCCCCGCCTCCGACGCCGCCGCCTCGTCGGCCAGCAGCGTGGTCGGCAGCAGGACCACCGCCGTGGTGCCGCCGTACGCGGAGGTCACCAGCGAGACCTTGACGTCCTGCCGCCGGGCGAGCCGGCTGACCACGAACAGGCCGAGCCGGTCGCTGTCGAAGAGGTCGCTCTGTTCGGCGGCAGAGATCCGGCGGTTGGCCGAGTCCAGCACCTCCGGCCCCATGCCGAGGCCGCGGTCCTCGACCTCCAACGCGAAGCCGTTGCCGACCCGTTCGCCCCGGATGTGCACCCGGGTGTGCGGCGGGGAGAACCCGGTCGCGTTCTCGACCAGCTCGGCCACCAGGTGGGTGAGGTCGGCGACGGCGTGGCCGACCACCGCGGCGCGCGGCAGCGGGTGGACCTCGACCCGGGCGTACTCCTCGACCTCGGAGACGGCCGCGCGCACCACGTCCACCAGCGGGACGGGCCGACGCCAACCCCGCCCGGGGGCGGCTCCGGAGAGGATGATCAAGCCCTCGGCGTGGCGGCGCATCCGGGTGGTGAGGTGGTCCAGCCGGAACAGGTCCGCCAGCTCGGACGGGTCCTCGGTGCGGCGCTCCATCGCGTCCAGCAGGGTGAGTTGGCGGTGCACCAGGACCTGGCTGCGGCGCGCGAGGTTGACGAACACGCCGGAGACGCCGGAGAGCACCTCGGCCCGCTCGACCGCCGCCGTGACGGCCGCCCGCCGCACGGTGCCCAGCGCCCGGTGCACCTGGCCGATCTCGTCCCCCCGCTCGACCGGCAGGGGTGCCTCGGCCTCGATGTCCACCTCCTCGCCCGCCCGCAACTTCCGCATGGTGGAGGGAAGTTTGCGACCGGCCAGGTCAAGTGCCGAGTTGCGCAGGCCGATCAGCTCGGTGACCAACCCGCGCCCGATCTGCACCGAGATCACCAGCGAGGCCACCACACCGATCAGGCCGAGCAGCACGGCCATCCCGGCCGGGGTGAACAGGCCGAGGGCGTACGGGTCCTGACGCTCGGCGGCGAGCCGTCCGGCCCGGTCCTCGACGGCCCGCAGGGCACCCGCCGTGTTGCCCGCGACCATCGCCCAGCGGTCGGCCGGCACCGCAGCGACCGCCGTCCGGCCGTCGGCGGCAGCCCGTACCCGGTCCTCGTACCCGGCCAGTTCGCGGTGGTCCGGTCCGCCGGTGACGGCGAGCAGCGCCTCCCGGTCGGCGGGACGCAGGTCGGCGGCGGCGCCCTGCTCGAACTCGCGCCGGGCGAAGGCCGCGCCGGAGAACTCCCGCAGCTGGTCGTCGGCGAGCCCGCCGGACAGCTGGGCGGCGCGCAGCAGGGCGTCCTCCCGGGCGAGCAGTTCGCGGGACCGGGCCAGCTCCAGCAGCACCCGCGCGTCGGAGGCCTCCCGAGGGGCCTGCAGGGGCGTGACGGCGCCGGCTGCGACGAGCGCCCGGTCCACCGCCTCGCCGTACACCGCGTACGCCTCGGGCCAGCCGACGCTCCTGGCCAGGACTCGGTCGCGCAGCGCGGGCAGCAGCGCGAGCGAGCCGCCGAGGGCGTCTCGTGCAGATCGTCGCCACCCAGGACGTGTCCAACCCGACCGTGCTCGCGCCGGACGGCACCACCGTGACCTGCGACGACCCGGTCGGCCCCGG